>JBEISY010000389.1:0-2648 GCA_040375175.1 Chitinophagaceae bacterium | reverse complement strand
CGTGTTTGTCAAATTAATTCATGGGAAAAATCTATAATTCAACTTCCTTTAAGATCAGCGGCCAAATGCTGTTTTGAAAACGACGCCTGAATATACCCATATGACCTATTTTTTTTGCTCCCACTTCTGATGGTCTGATCAAGATGGTTTTCTTCTCAGCATTTGGAAAGAATTGGAGAAGGGCAGCTACCGTTTTAGTATTGGCAATGTAATCATCCGATGGGTGAATCGCAGTAATCGGTTGCTTAAAATCCTGGAAACTGTCTATGCCAAATCTTTCCTGCAAAAATGGTTTGAAGTGCTGCTTATTCATGCACCATTGACGCCATTCATAGAACACTCCTTTGGGGATGTCTTCTCCCCAGCCTATTTTCTTCATCGGCGCATAGCCCTTGCCCATGATCATCAACGGACCTACTATCTTCCATAACAAGAGTACATAGATGTTGTATGGGAAAAAGAAATAGTTCCAATACCCGATACTTGAACTAATGGCAATCACCTTGGATATGGAATCTCTTTTATCCAGCATGCCATGCATCTGGGCGCCAACACTGTGGCCAATCCAGATAACTTCTTCCGTCTGTTTTTCGGTAACCACAAAATCCAGTGCGGCATTCATATCCAGCAAACCCCAGTCATGCATCGTTGCGTGAAAGTTGTTTAGATCCTTGGGCGCTGAACCACCGATTCCTCTGTAGTCGAAACAGAAAACCCGATACCCCTGATTGACCAGATACTGGGAAAAATGGCTATAAAACTCTTTGGGTACGCCGGTTGCCGGACTAATAACAACAGTACCCCTGAAATCGCCCATCGGAACGGCCCAGAATCCTGATAAGTTATACCCGTCTCTAGCCGGGAAAGTGATTTTCTCCATAAATGATACCGTACGGTCTCTTTTTTTTAAAAAAAATTTACTGCTTTAGATGATGAATTCTTTCGATTAAGATATCAGCAGTCTGTAATCCAAAATCGATTTTCTTGTGAAGCCTGCAAAAGAGAATGGCACCTTCAATGGCTGCCATTATAAATCGGGTTTCTTTCACATCATCAAGATCTTTTGGAAACACGTTGGACGCGATACCCTCCTGGAATATGCTTTTCATCATATCTTCCCAATCTGCCGCCGCTTCCTTTACCATTTTTCTGAGTCGCTCATTGGTATCATCTACTTCCGTTGCAGAGTTGAGTATGGGGCATCCACCCTTAACAGGCGGTTTTACCAGTAGCATCTTTATTTGTGAGAGAAATTTTACGAGTTTGACATCTGCCGGATCTGAATCTGAATAACAACTGGTGTATGCTGTTTTCATCTTTGCATACGCCAACTTAAATACCTGTGCCGCAAGATCCTCTTTGCTGTCGAAATGCCGATATATACCACCCTTGGTGAAACCTGTTTTATCCATCACCTGCTGGAGTGAGGTTCCTACATACCCGTTCGTGTTGAATATTTCAACGGCTATTTCTTCCCAATCCTATAAAGCTTCCCTTGGTCCGTAACGGTATACAGTGCTCCGTCGGTTCCTTGTGTGATATCCCGGAAGCGCTGGTTCTCGCTGGTCAGGAGTCTTTCTTCGCCAACTACTTTATTATTCTCAATGACCAACCTGCAGATGTGCATACTGCTGAGGCAGGAGATAAATAAATTGTTTTTCCATTCTGCAATGGCAGATCCATCATAGAAGGTGATGCCACTGGGTGAGATCACCGGATCCCAGTAATACACGGGTTGCTCCATGCCTTCTTTTTGCTGGATCACATCGCCAATCTTCTTTCCACTGTATTCAATGCCGTAGGTGATCACGGGCCATCCATAGTTATTTCCGGGCTTCACCAGATTCAATTCATCGCCTCCGCGCGGACCGAATTCGGTTTCCCAAAGGTCTCCGGTAGCAGGGTGAATGGCGATGCCTTGTGGATTACGATGGCCATAGGAATACAGCTCAGGCCTCGCGCCGGCCTTTCCAAGGAAAGGATTACCAGCAACTGGTTTGCCTTCGGTGGTGATAAGGATGATCTTCCCTAAACCAGAGTTCAGGTCCTGCGCTTGTGGCCGGGTTTCCAAATCAGAGCGCTCGCCGGTTGATATTAAAAGATTGCCGTCTTTGGTCATGAGCACCCTCCCGCCATAGTGAAGTGTTCCTTTATATCCCGGTGTTGCCCGATAGATGACCGTTACCTCTTCCAGACTTTTCTCGCCGGGAGAAAGTTTTCCCTTTGCTACTGCGGTAACATTGCCCTCGGGAAGTGGTTCCGAAAAAGCGAAATAGACCATTCTTTTTGTTTTGAATGCATTGTCCAGGCATACCCCCAACAAGCCACCCTGTCCGGCACTGTTCACCGCTGGAATGCCGAGGATCGGTTCCGAAACCAGTCCGGCGGCACTGACGATCCTGAGTTTGCCTTCCCGCTCCGTCACCAGAAACCTTCCGTCAGGCAGTGCAGCAATACCCCATGGTGCTTTTAACCCGTTGGTGACCACGCGATGATCAAATGCAGTACTTGTTTTCACAGATTGAATTCTCGTTTGACCGGCAAACGCGGATTTATAGTCTGCATTTGGTTTTTTGGTTTCAACGGGTTCGTTTCCGTTTGACTGCTGTGCTTCTGAGGAACAAGCGGTCAACAGAAAAATGACTCCG
>JBEISY010000216.1:0-4240 GCA_040375175.1 Chitinophagaceae bacterium | reverse complement strand
TCAAGGATGTCAGGAATATTCCGGATCTCTACCGGCCCGGCCGTCAGTAATACGGCGCTGATGATCTGTAATGCTTCATTCTTGGCGCCCTGGGGGATGATCTCACCTTTAAGCCGCCTGCCGCCGTTTACCTCGAAAACCATGGGACTATTTAAAGCGCTTTTTGAATTTCTGCGGGCCGCGATTAATATTACCGCCTTGATTGCGGTTGTTGCCGCCTCCACCACCACCGCCTGGGCGCTTTTGGAAATTACCCTTATTACGCTTCATAAAGCGGTTGTCTTCCCGCTCACGCTCGCGGAATACTTTTACAGCAGGCGTGTTGGTGAACTCCAACTGACCACCGGTAATATTGTTCAGCTCAGCACGGATCTGATCGTCATGTGCACTTTCTTTATGCCAGTTGCTGTAGGCCAGCTTCATATAGTAGGCGATGGTATTGGCAAAGCCTGCGCGCTTTTCCGGGTTCTCTTCTGCCAGTGCGTTTTTGATCACCACTTCCAGGTTTTTACCCAGGTGTGAGTGACGGGGATAGCGCTTGGGATAAGGCAGGGGAGCGGGTTTTACGCTCAGTGTTTCGCGGGTAGGAATCGGATACGGACTTTTTACTTTGAGTTTGAAATCAGAGATCAGGAAAAGGTGATCCCAGAGTTTATGGCGGAAGTCCTCTACGTTTTTCAGGTTGGGGTTAATAAAGCCCATCAGTTCAATGATGTTCATGGCCTGCGCCTGCCTGTTGTCATCATCCTCAATGGTTACGATATGGTCCATCATCTTCTGGATGTGCCTACCGTATTCCTTCATGATCAGGGATACGCGTTGTGAATTATACTCCATATAGACAAAAATAGGGAAAAACAAGCTAGTTCGCAGTTCACAAGGTCGCATAGGTCGCAAATTTGGCTGCGCCCTGCGACCTGCGCCCTGCGCCCTGCGACCTGCGCCCTGCGAACTATTTTATATACGGTCTAGTTACCGCCTGCGTTCCCGCACCAGCGTTCCTCACTCGCAGGAAGTAGGCTCCTGCCGGATATTTCCTGTTCAGGTTGAACTGGATATTGGTCAGTTTAATACCGGAGAACTGCCTGCTTTGGAGGGCCTGGCCGTTCATCAACAGCAATTCTGCACTTAGTGAACCCGTTTGCGGGGTAGCCAGCCTGATGTTTACCTCATTCACGACGGGGTTGGGGTATACCGATGGCTGAAGCATAGCATTTTCACCATAGGAAACCATTTTCACCGCACTGTAGGTAGACTGCCCGTCTTTGTTCATGATCTTCACCCGGAAGTAGAGTTTCCCCTGGGGGGATCCGGTTATTGCGTAATTATATTGGTACTGTTGCGTTCCACTGCCCTTGCCATCCAAAGTGGTCACCGTCTGGAAGCTTTGTCCATCCCGCGATGTTTCAATGGCATAGGCGTTTTCCGTTTCATCGTTATCCATCGTCCAACTAATCCCCAGGCCAGCATTCTGCTGGGTGAGCAGGAGATCGCGCATTTGGTTCTTAAGAACCACCAACGGGCAGAAGTAGTACACCAGTTTGATGCTGACATTGCTGAAGTCCGCGATCGTTGTCTGGTTGTTACCGTTACCGATGATGAAACCGGAGATAGCACTGTTGTTGTAGGTAAAGTTGACTGTTCCGGCACCGGTATATGTTCCGAGGCTTGATGTAGTCTGCCTGTTCATGACGATGTTGTTGAAATAGATATCCGGGCCAAAAGTGGCAACGGTATCCGGATCATACCCTGCGCGTCCCAGTTAAAATGGGCCGTATACTTTTGTGTTGGATGCAGACCCACTGATGCTGGGACCCGTTAAACTGGTAGTATGCTTATAGTTGTACTGGTAGTTAACGCGGTCAGTAGTATCCCTGTTGATGATCTCGATGGATACTTCTGTATACACTGTTGTTCAGGTAACAACGCATCGTAATGTGCCAACACCGGGATCAAATTTGTTGAAGGGAACGATAGATGAGAAAGGCAATATGCCTGTCAAAGTCTGGATCTGAACGCTGGAGTCAGCGGAGGGTTAACACATACAATTTTTCGCCTCTGTTTTTTCGCCTAATTTGCAAGCCATTGATACCATGCGAATTGCTGTAAATACAAGGTTTCTGGCCGTTTCAGAATTGGAGGGATATGCCCATTTTACTAAGGGAATGATACTCAATATGCATCAATTTTTTCCGGAAGATGAGTATACATTTCTCTACGATCGTGAGCCGGTTTCGGTTATACATGATGGTAGTATTGAACACCTGCACTCCGGCCCACATGCACGGCATCCTTTGTTATGGAAATGGTGGTATGATGTATCAATGCCAAGGATGGCGAAACGTGCCAAAGCGGAGGTGATTTTTTCTCCCGATGGATTTTGTTCACTGACTACATCCGTTCCGCAAGTACTCGCGATACATGACCTGGCCTTTCTGCATTTTCCGGAAGGGATCAGTGATGTGCATCGAAGGTATTATGTACGCAACACGCCGAAGTTTATTCGGAAAGCAAAACATATTGTTACGGTATCGGAGCATGCAAAGGCGGATATCCTGGAACACTATCCTGAAGCATTGGGGAAGATCTCGGTCATTTATAACGATGCGGACCCTATGTTTCAGCCCCTCGACTGGAGTGCAAGGGAAGAGGTTAAAGCAACACTGACAGATGGGTGTGAATATTTTTTATACACCGGGGCCATTCACCCCAGGAAAAATCTGGTGAATCTGTTGAAGGGGTTTTCCTGGTTCAAACAGCGGCATAAAAGCAATATGAAACTGGTCCTTTGCGGTAGGCAAGCCTGGAAGAATGATCAGTTCCGTGCGCAGCTGGCATCCTATAAATACAGGCATGATGTGGTGCTTACCGGGTATTTGCCGCAGGAGCGGTTGGTAGAAGTGATGGCGTCTGCTTATACCCTGGTATATCCATCGCTATGGGAAGGGTTTGGCCTGCCGGTGCTGGAGGCGATGCGCAGTGGCGTGCCGGTGATTGTCTCCAACAACAGTGCCTTGCCGGAAATTGCCGGTGATGCCGCGGTCTATGTGGACCCATTGGATCATGAGGGGTGGGGTAGGGCGATGGGCCTGATCTATAAGGATGAAGATTTCCGAGGGGGGTGCATCGCGAAAGGACATGCAAATGGGGCGAGGTTCTCTTGGGAGAATAGTGCCAGGGAACTGCATGCTATTTTAGCGAAAGTCACTCGTTAGAAGGGAGAAGATAAAGGTAGAAGTACGAAGACTACTTCCAATGCTGCGACCTGCGCCCTGCGCCCTGCGCCCTGCGCCCTGCGAACTGCGAACTGCGCCCTGCGAACTGCGAACTAACCTTCCTATCTTTGCCCAATGAATAAATCTACTATATCTGTTGATGTATTCCTGGATGAGCAGAAAATCCCCGAGAAAATGAGCTGGAGCGCTACGCAGAGCACTATGGATGAGCCACAGGAAGCCAAAGCGATGATGTTGAGTTTCTGGGACGGGAAAGAGAAAGCGGCCATGCGCATTGATCTCTGGACGAAAGACATGATGATGGATGAGATGGCTGATTTTGTATACCAGAATATGATGACCATGGCAGACGGGTTTGAACGTGCCACCCGGCAAACAGAACTGGCCCGCGATATGAAAATATTTGCCAAGGCTTTTATGCAAAAATTTCAGGAGAGAAACGCGGCCGCTGCCAAAGGTCCGCATCAACATTAATCAACAATTGTATGCAACTCGAGAAACAAGTGATGGAGCAGTTAAAAGCTGCGATGCTGGCAAAAGACGAAGCTGCATTGAGAAGTCTCAGGGCCATCAAAGCAGCGATATTGATTGCCAAGACTTCGGAAGGCGCCAATGGCGAGCTGAAAGAAGAAGACGAGATCAAGATCTTACAAAAATTGGTCAAACAACGCAAGGATTCAGCGGATATCTTTCATCAGCAAAAGCGGGAAGATCTGGCAAAGAAAGAAGAGGAGGAGATTGCAGTGATTGAGAAGTTCCTGCCGAAGCAGCTGGATCTGGAGGAACTCAGGACTATCCTCAAAGATATTATTGCACAGGTGGGCGCGCAGTCCAGTGCTGATCTTGGTAAGGTGATGGGTGTGGCTGCCAAACAACTGGCAGGTAGAGCAGATGGAAAGACGATATCAGCTACTGTGAAGGAAATACTTGGGTAATTAGACTGACGCTTCGCGAGGCATTTGGCAATAAAACAGGTCGCAGGTCGCAGGTCGCACAGGTCGCGG
>JBEISY010000072.1:0-7583 GCA_040375175.1 Chitinophagaceae bacterium | reverse complement strand
GAGGTAGGTCTGTAATTCTTTTTTATACTTTACTATTTTGGCTGGTTGACCATAAGTGATTCTTGACACCTGGCCACCGAATTGTTTGAACAGATTGATGGCGCTGTCCATCTGCCGCATCGCTCTTTCCCCTCCGCCACCAGCAGCCATGAGTTCTGGCAACATGAATTTTGAAAAGGTTTTGGTATCACCTGCTACCATTGCTTTACCCATTTGAATGGCCTGGGATTTGATGACCGTTTCAAGAGGCTGGGCTTTTAAAAGTTGGAAGGTGGAAGTTAGAAGTGCGAAGATCAAAATGTATTTCATATTAAAGATCTCTTTTCTTGTTTACATAAAAGCATATGCCCCAGATCACCAAAGTGACAAGAATGGTGAGCCAGAAGAATAGAGGGATCTCCGCAAGCTTGGTTTTGTATTCCGTTTCACCAAATCTGGCCATGAAGGCTGGTGCAGGAATGATGCGGTCTGAGATCTCCAACGGGAGATATTTTCCAACGGCCCATTTTTTATAAAGGGCATAGCTGGATACAACGTTTTCCAGAATGATAAAATAGAACACAAACGCACCTAGTGCAATGAAGGATCTTCTTATGAGAAACCCAACCATGAACGCAAATGACAACTGCGAAAAAGTCTGCAATGCAAAAAGTCCGATGTAATAAGCTTTGGACCAAGGGTTGGCAACAGTTTCCTTGGTAGCGATATTTCCGATGATCAATGCGAATACGGCATACAAAAGTGTGACTAGAGCCGTTATAATAACCACGTCAAAGAATTTTCCGAGAAGGAATTTTTCCCTTGACCATCCATCGATGATGTTTTGTCGGCTAGTCTTATAAGTGAATTCATTGGTCACCAGCATGATGATCACAATGGCAGGAATAAAGACGAAGACAGAGCTGAAAAAAGCTGTGGTGTGAAAGGTTTCCGGCAGGGTAAATGGGTTACCTACCAACATTTTCATTACAGCGCCGGTAGCGTCTTTGCGTGTAAGCAGCTCATTGTATTGACGCCAGAACAAATAATTGACGCCGGGATAGGCGAGGGTGGTCATCAGCATGACGAGCCAGAACGCCCAGTAGTTCTTGATTTTAAGCCACTCTGTATATAAGATCTTCATGTTAGTTGCCTGTAAGTTCAAAGAATTTAGCTTCGAGTCTTTTTTTCCGAATCTGCAGATGCTGCAGTACAACTCCCTGTTCAAAAAAGTAGCGATTGATGTTTTCCATATCGGCGCTTCCTTTGGTAAAGAACAGGTGCAATTGCTGGCCGTCTTGTTTCCAGCTGCTGATACCTGGTAATTGATCAACCACTTGTGTCAGCTTAGGGATGTCTCCAGCACTGATTTCCACCACATCTTCATCGGTCAATACTTCATCTACCGGTCCGGATACCAGCAACTCACCCATTTTCAGGATGGCCACATGCGTACAGACTTTTTCTATTTCGTCAAGCAGGTGACTGGCAATGATGATCGTGAATCCTTCTTTCTGTAGTTGAAGGATCAGCGCTCTTATCTCGGCGATGCCCACCGGATCCAGGCCATTGGTGGGTTCATCCAGCACCATCACTTTAGGTGCGCCCAGCAAGGCCGCGGCAATAGCGAGCCGCTGTTTCATACCCAGGCTATAGGTGGAGAACCGGCTGTTCCTTCGTTCGTAAAGATTTACTTTTCGAAGTACTTCATCGATGTCCTGTCTGTTCCCCCTTTCACTGATGCTTTGTGTTACTTTGAGGTTGTTGACTGCCGAGAGGTAGTGATAGAAATTGGGCGTTTCCAGTAGCGACCCAATCTGTTTGCGCATCTCCGGTGTACCTGGTTTCCCAAACCATGCATAGTTGCCTTTGTCTGCCGAGAGTACATCCAGGATGATGCTCAACAAAGTGGTTTTGCCTGATCCATTGGGGCCGAGAATGCCAAAGACCGATCCTTGCGGCACATCGAAACTCACGCCTTTCAGCGCTTTGACCCTGCCGTAAGATTTTTCAATTCCGGAAAGATTCAATACATCCATATCATTTAGATAGGGGAACAATGTAGGATAAAATATGCGACATGAAACCGGGTTTATGTCAGTGGTTGAGGAACGGTTTGGAGTGGTTTGCAGCGGCAATAGCCGGAAGAGGAGAATTGAATGTTGTAGGGTATATATCACCGTAGGATTAACAATTAGCAATTGACAATTGGCAATTAACAATTGGCACTAGTCTTTAGAAACTAGTATCTAAAGTCTAGTGCCAATTGCCAATTGTCAATTGCTAATTGTTAATTGCCAGATCAATTCCTGACCGGTTTTCCGCCCTTCAGCACAGACTGGATCCGCTCAAGGGTTTTACGCTCACCGCAAAGAGAAAGGAAGGCTTCGCGCTCCAGATCCAGCAGATATTGCTCTGATACGAGGCTGGGTTCACTAAGGTCACCGCCACACATCACATAGGCAAGTTTGCGGGCAACCAGCGAATCATGATCCGTGGCATAGCCTGCGCGCCACATCCCGTTAATACCTGCATACAGTGCGCCGAGTGCCGATCTGCCCAATACCTTCACGTCTGTACGCGGGGTTGGCATCACATAGCCGCTATCATATATTTCAACAACGGATTTCTTGGCTTCGGAAATTCTGCGGCCCTGGTTCATCACCACTTCATCCAGTCCCTTGCGAAGGATACCCAGTTCAAAGCCTTCCTTCGCTGAAGTGGCCACTTTTGCAGTAGCGATAGTGAGGAAACGATTTTTCAAGGTGATGGTATCGGGTTCATCCTCGTGCATTTCATCAGCAGCGCGGAGTACAAATTCCTTGGTACCACCACCACCGGGGATCAGACCCACGCCGAGTTCCACGAGGCCGATATACGTTTCAGCCGATGCGCAGACTTTGTCTGCATGCAAACTCAATTCACAGGCACCACCCAGGGCGAGGGCGTGTGGCGCCACAACTACCGGTATGGAAGAATATCTTGCACGGATCATGGTGTTCTGGAACATGCGGATGGCCATGTCTAACTCATCATATTCCTGCTCAATTGCAAGCATGAAGATCATGCCCACGTTAGCACCAGCGGAAAAATTCCGTGTATCGTTCGCAATAACAAGCCCCTTGTATTTTTCTTCGGCCAATGCAATGGACTTCTGAATGCCTTCCAGCACTTCACCTCCAATACTGCCCATCTTCGTGTTCCATTCCAGTCCCAACACATCGTCTCCCAGGTGATAGGTATTGCAGGCACTGTTTTTCCAAACGCTTTGGCCTGCGAAGTTTTTCATTACTATGAAAGCTGACTCCTGGCCTTTGGCCACTGTACTTACATAGGTGCCCGTTGCAGGAGAGTAACATACGCGCACGCCATTTTCCACTTTATAAAAAGCCGTATGACCCTTTGCGATCATGTCATCCACCCATGGCGCCACAGTGTACCCTGCTTTCTTCATCGCTTCTGCTGTCTTTGGTACACCCAGCACATCCCAGCTTTCATATGCACCGATCTCCCAGCCAAAACCCGCCATCATAGCGTCATCCACGCGATACAGTTCATCAGAGATCTCGGGATAACGGTGACTGATATACGAAAACAGTCCGTAGTGAAAATGACGGTAAAATTCACCTGCCTTATCACCACCCTGACACAAGGCCTTAATGCGTTGTTTAAGATCTTCAAGTTGTTTAGCTGCTTCCACTGAAGCAAACTTCGGCTTGTTGCGGGGACCATACTCCATGGTCTGCAGGTTCAGCGTCAGGATCTCACTCTCTTTTCCGTTTTTGACTTTCTTGAAAAAGCCCTGACCTGATTTGTCGCCCAGCCAATTATTGTCTACCATCTTCTGCAGCCATGCCGGAATCACGAATGCATTGCGCGCTTCATCTGTTGGACAGTTATCGTAAACGCCCTTCGCTACTTTAACCATCGTATCTATACCTACTACATCTGCGGTACGGAAGGTGGCAGATTTGGGTCTGCCGATGATGGGGCCCGTCAATGCATCTACCTCATCAATGGTAAGGCCCATTTTATCAACCAGTCCGAAGATGGCCATGATGCCATAAACGCCAATTCTGTTAGCGATGAATGCGGGTGTGTCTTTACAGAGCACCGTTGTTTTACCCAGATACAGGTCTCCATAGTGCATCAGGAAATCTACAATGGCAGGATCTGTATGTGGTGTGGGAATGATCTCCAACAACCGCAGATACCGCGGTGGGTTGAAGAAGTGCGTGCCACAAAAATGTTTTTTAAAATCTTCACTTCTACCTTCGGCCATCATGTGAATGGGAATACCGGAAGTATTAGATGTGATCAGGGTACCCGGCTTACGGTATTTTTCAACCTGCTCAAACACCAGCTTCTTAATGTCAAGCCGCTCCACCACTACCTCAATGACCCAGTCGTAATGGGCAATTTCCTGCATATTGTCATCAAAATTGCCGGTAGAGATCTTCTTTACAACATCCTTTGTGTAAACAGGGGAAGGATTGCTTTTCAAA
This sequence comes from Chitinophagaceae bacterium, assembly GCA_040375175.1. Classification (GTDB taxonomy): domain Bacteria; phylum Bacteroidota; class Bacteroidia; order Chitinophagales; family Chitinophagaceae; genus Pollutibacter. Next base: position 3,099 of record JBEISY010000072.1, on the reverse strand, counting down.
GCCGCCTGAAGGGCATCATTGACGAGCTTGTTCCTTGCCTTGAGGTCTTTGCTTTCTTTTGCTTCGTTGGGCACGATGTCCAGCAGTAAAACCTGTAAGCCAATGCCCGCAAAATGACAGGCAATCCTGGATCCCATAACACCGGAACCCAACACCGCAACCTTCCTGATCGTTCTTTTCATATGTAAAGCCGTTGAATTAGTTAGTTAAACAACTATTGTTCAACGAAAATACAAAAAACTAACAATTAACAATTGCCAATTGTTATCTTTTCAGTTCATACTGCTTGATCCAGGTGACCTTCCCTTCTTTGTTAAAACCCCAGAGCTCATGCAGGTCACGCTTGGAGGTTTTGCCTGCTTTTATGGCGGTTTCAACCCCCCAGACTCGCACTACTGTTTCATCTTTTCCTTCGGCTTTTGTAGTAATAATGGCGTCAAAACTGGTGTTGCAGGCGCTGTACTCCGCCCGGGAAGCCTTGATCTCTTTGATCATGGAGTCTACCTGTAGTTTGGCAGCATATCCTGGCATATCGCTGAACACGGAATCAGCGAATGAGGAACGTGTGCTGTCGATGGTATTGGCATCATAGTGTTTCCACATTGATATCACCTTATCTGCCAACGCAGGATCGCCCAGGCTGAGGTCAGATGAGTAGGAGAATTTTACACCGTAATCATGTTTTTTAACTTCCGATGGCTTTTCGGCCACAGGTATAACTTCGTTAGACGGAGTGTTACAAGCCGCTACAAGGAGCAGCAGTGCAAGTGCAGAAAGTTTGGTCATGTTGAAGTTTTTTAAGTGTTGGAATCCAACAAACTACAACAACTACCTCAATCCTCCTAGTGCCCAATGCCCAATGCCCAATGCCAAATGCCTAACTTACGGTTGAACCGGGGTTCGGCTCTTCCTCAGGATTGATGAAGTGCAGCTTTCCGCTGGCGTCTTCGGCCATCAGGATCATGCCCTTTGATTCAATGCCCCTCATTTTCCTGGGCGCCAGGTTGGCCACTACTACTACTTGTTTGCCGATGATTTGCTCAGGTGTATAGTGCATGGCAATACCGGAGACTACGGTCCTTTTTTCATAGCCAAGGTCCACTTCCAGTTTAAGGAGTTTGTCTGCTTTTTCTACTTTCTCTGCATGCAATACTTTGGCAACGCGCAAATCAAGTTTTGCAAAATCATCATAAACGATCTCTGGTTTCTGTTCCGCAAATACCGGCACACTGCTGCTTGGTTCTTGTGAAACAGTTGCTGCCTCTATCTTCCCTTTCTGCAGTTTCTCGATCTGGGCCGCCACCTCACTGTCTTCAATCTTACGGAACAGTAATTCAGGGGCACGAAGACTGTAGCCAACACTGAGTAGTTTGGCCTTTCCTGCATTTCCCCATTCCAGCATCTTGTCTACCACCTTCATCATGTACAGCATTTTGGCTGCCGTATTCGGGAGGTAAGGATTGACCAGGATGGCGAGGTTGGCACAACACTGTAAACAGATGTGCAGGCAATTATCAATTTGCTGCTGAGCCGCTTCCGTAACCACTCCCGCAGCATCCACCTGGCGGGCCTTGATCCACGGCTCTTTATCCTGCATATACTTGTTGCCTTTTCTGGCAAGGTCAATCACTTTGAACAGGCCATCGCGAAATCGGTAATGTTCTATATCATCAGCGATCTCATCGGCCGTCAGTTTAAACTGCGCAAGCATCTGGCGGTACGCATCATCCAGCACGGATTCATGCAGCCTGGGGACCTTGCCGCCGCAGAGTTTATGCATCAACACCCAGGTACGGTTCACATAGTTGCCAAAAACGGCTACCAGTTCACTGTTGACGGCATCCTGGTATCCTTTCCACGTGAATTCGCTATCCTTGGTTTCCGGTGCTATTTGGGTGAGATAATAGCGAAGCATGTCCACTGCCTGCGGACCACCGTTTTCTTTTTTCACAAAATCATCGATATAATCCTGCATATCGATCTTCCAGTTCCTCGAGGTACTCATCTTGTCGCCTTCCAGGTTCATGAATTCATTAGAAGGCACATTGTCCGGCAGAATGAACCCATGCAGTTTCAACATCGTTGGAAAGATCAGACAATGAAATACAATATTGTCTTTGCCGATGAAGTGAACGAGTTTGGTTTCTTTATCATACCAGTAGGGTTCCCAGTCCACGCCTTTGTTCATGGCCCACTGCTTGGTGGCGCTGATATAGCCGATGGGCGCGTCAAACCACACATAGAGCACTTTCCCTTCCGCTTCTTGCAGGGGCACTTTTACTCCCCAGTCGAGATCACGCGTGACTGCCCTTGGCTGCAACCCCCCATCGATCCAACTCTTACACTGACCGAGCACGTTGGTTTTCCAATCATTTGCATGGCCTTCAAGGATCCACTCCCTCAAGAATTGCTCGTGTTTATCCAACGGCAGATACCAGTGGCGGGTTGGCTTTTTTACCGGGGGATTTCCGCTGAGCGTGCTCACCGGATTGATCAGTTCATCCGGACTCAGGCTCTTGCCGCATTTCTCACATTGATCTCCATATGCACTGTGGTATCCGCAGTTGGGACAGGTGCCTTTGATGAAACGATCAGCCAGGAAAGTCTTGGCTTCCTCATCATAATATTGTTCAGACGTCTGGGTGGTGAGTTCATTCCTATCGTTCAAATAGGTGAAGAACTCACTGGAGGTCTCATGGTGTACGGGTGACGAGGTACGATCGTATATATCGAAAGAGATGGAGAGATCTTCAAAATTCTGTTTGATGATCTCATGGTATTTATCGATAATCGCCTGGGGGTTGGTACCTTCTTTCATGGCCTGGATGGGTATGGCGGTGCCATGTTCATCGCTGCCGCACACAAAAACCACATCACGTTTGTTAGCCCGTAGAAAGCGCACATAGGTATCTGCCGGGAGATAGGCTCCGGCGAGGTGTCCAATGTGTTTCAGTCCATTGGCATAGGGTAGGGCCGAGGTGATCAGATAACGTCTGGGAGTCATAGGGTGCAAATATAGGCATTAAGGCATTGGGCAATGGGCATTGGGAGGCATTGGGCATTGGGGCATTAGGGCATTGGGCATTGGGAGGCATTGGG
>JBEISY010000352.1:0-2977 GCA_040375175.1 Chitinophagaceae bacterium | reverse complement strand
TTTCTGTGGCCGCGTTCAGTTTCATGGTGCAGGAGCCGAGGGAGATCATCGATGTATTCAAAGAGAGATCCCTGTTCTCCAGCATTTTGATATAACGCATCATCTGGCTCTCACTGCGGTGACTGTTGAACACCGGGTGCGTAAGGAAAGGAGAGGTGCGCATCAATGCAGTGGGAATATGATCCAGGGTAGCATCGTCGTTGATGCTGAAGCTCACCGCATCGGTATCGTTCTCAAAACAATTGATCAGATCATAGAGATCATCCAGCGAAATACCAATGTGTTGATCATTGATCACCCGCAGGTTGATCTGTTGTGCATAGGCCTTGTCATGTATCGGCTTTGCATCCGCTACTTTCACGGTGATGGTGTCAAAGAAATTATTTGAAACCAGTTCAAAACCCCTGCGTTGAATACCCTCTGCAACAGTTTGTGTCAGCAGGGCTACTTTCTTTGCAATATTTTTTAATCCTTCCGGACCATGATACACAGCGTACATGGCGGCCATATTGGCCAGCAGTGCTTGCGCGGTACAGATGTTTGAAGTCGCTTTCTCGCGTTTAATGTGCTGCTCGCGGGTTTGGAGTGCCATGCGTAGTGCGCGGTTGCCTTGTGCATCGATGCTCACGCCGATGATACGGCCTGGGATGGCCCTTTTGAATTCATCTTTAGTAGCAAAGAAGGCTGCATGTGGTCCGCCATAACCTAACGGAACACCGAAGCGCTGTGCTGAGCCGCAGGCCACGTCTGCGCCTAAGTCGCCAGGGGAAGTCAGGAGGGTGAGTGCTAAGAGATCTGTGGCCATCGCTACATATGCGCCAGCACTATGTGCTTTCTGTATGAATTCGCGATAGTCTTCAATAGAGCCTTTGTCATTTGGATATTGAACAATGGCGCCAAAATAGGTCTCATCAATAACTGCCTTTGCATAATCACCTTTCACGATCTCGATGCCTACGGGAACGGCACGGGTGATCAGTACGTCAAGGGTTTGCGGGAAGATATGTTCATCCACAAAGAATTTTGGTCTTTCGATGTGGTCCTGCTTGTTCAGGTGCGCGAAGAACATGGTCATCGCTTCTGCTGCGGCCGTGGCTTCATCCAGCAGAGATGCGTTGGCGATCGGCAGGCCGGTGAGGTCCGTTACCATGGTCTGGTAATTGAGCAGGCTCTCCAGGCGTCCCTGGGCGATCTCTGCCTGGTAGGGCGTGTACTGCGTATACCAACCCGGATTTTCAAACACGTTCCGCAGGATCACGCTGGGCGTGATGCTATCGTAGTAGCCCTGACCGATATATGTTTTGTAGGTCTTGTTCAGCAGGCTGATCTCTTTGATGTGTTTCAGGTACTCAAACTCACTCAGGCCCGCAGGTGTGCGCAGGGAATGCGCCATGCGGATCGCAGCCGGTACCGTTTTATCGATGAGCTCGTCCAGGCTCTTCTCACCAATGGTGGCCAGCATGGCCGTTGTCTCTTGGTCGTTGGGTCCAATATGTCTCGTCTTGAATTCGTGCTGTTCCTGATCAAAGATGTTCATATAGCGTAAGATCGTTTAGAAATGCGCTGCAAAGTTACGGGTTTCATACGGCAAAGCACTACCGTTACCGGCTGTGCGACGGCACGGCGAATAACTTGTGAATATGTTCAACAAAGCCCAAAATTTGTTTAATAACCGCTAACAAATAACCTGATAACCTAAATAACCTTCTCCGCCCTACCTTTGTTGAATGGACCTGCTGCAGAATTGGGAAAAAAAGTCGAATGACCGCCAGAAAGACTACAAACGCTTTCTGCAGCGGGTGCATAAAAACGACGTGCTGAAGCACCAGCAGGAGATCCATGAGGAGGCCGTTGCAAAGATCGATTGCCTGAGCTGCGCCAATTGCTGTAAGAACTATTCTCCCCGTTTCAAGACCCCGGATATCAAGCGCATCAGCAAATTACTACGAATGAGGGAAGGGGAGTTTATTGAAACCTATCTCCGCCTGGATGAAGAAGGCGATTATGTGACGAAATCGGCTCCCTGTCCCTTTCTGGGTTCGGATAATGCCTGTTCCGTTTATGAAGACCGGCCATCTGATTGTGCGCGCTTTCCTTATACCGATGAAGATGTGATTGTGCGCCGGCAACCGCTTACGCTGAAGAATTCTACGTTTTGTCCGATTACATACTATGTGATAGAAAGACTGATGCAGAGGATTCCCTGATTGGCAATCTATCATTCAGTCATTCATTCATTCAGGAATTCTGAAGTTGGTATCCTGTGATCCGGGGATCCAGATGTCGTCAATCGTTTCCCGGAACAATTGGTTGAGAAGGTCGTTGCTCATCCGTTCAGATCTGTGTAAGGTTTTTACGAGATCCTGGTGGAAGGCTATTCTTTCTTCAAGAAATTGATTCAGCTGACCTATACGCGGCCCTTCACCCAATTCTTCGCCGGATGTTTTTTGTGCAAGTAGGCTGTTGATGATCTCCAGAATCTGGGGATCTTTTACCTGTGATTCAACAAGTGTACTGAATGCCATCGGGGCCATGGTATTGGTACGATGTATCCAGTCGCAAGCGAGGATAGGACGCAGCACATAGAAGTATTTCTTTGTACGCACCATGTCTTTCTGGAGATAGTCCCTGTAGTTGCCTTCGGCCATATGTAGGTAATGATGCAGGCAGGAGATGGGATTAAAATACGATGACATCAACTCCCGCAGGCGTGTTGCAGTGGCGCCTTGTTCCATATAAACCAGGGGGCTGTTGAGCCATTCAAGGAGTGGTGGATTTGACTTATGGAAAAGTTTCAAAGCCTTTTTCAATTCCCATCCAGCGAGGTCTATATCATTAGGCAGGATTTTTTCATAATTGTCTTTAGGTTCGTCTATCGTCAGGTACCAATCCATTTTATGGATATAGATGAAACGAACATCCCAATCACTATTGGTTGACGCAAATCCCCAGGCCCGGCTGCCGCTTTCTACTGCGT
>JBEISY010000060.1:0-8178 GCA_040375175.1 Chitinophagaceae bacterium | reverse complement strand
CATATAAGACCAGTCGAAATGATTCTACCAGCGGAAACAAAAGAAACAGGGCCACTGAACTAAAACCACCTACCAGCCCTACCAGCAGCTCAATGCGGATGAACCAGGTAAGAAGGTTCTTGTGAAAATACCGGGACAGGAATGAACCGATGCCCATCGAAAAAAGATAAACACCGATAATGGTGCTGAATTGGGTCACACTATCACCCAACAAATAACTGGCCTGGGTACCCGCAACCAGCTCATATACCAATCCACAAGTGGCAATGGTAAACACTGCCGCCAGCAATATCCACGGTCGCTTATCCCGTTGTACCATCTTAATGTATTGCTGATGCAATGATGATCGCCATAGACAACATGAAGAAACCTGCCAGTACAGCGAGGGCCATATTTTTATTCTCCAGGATCTCCCTGCGCAGGTTATGCTTTGGCGTAAGCACCTCTACCAGGGCGAAACAGATCACCAGGATGACGATGCCTGCGAAAGAATACAAAATGGAATTGATTAAAGGCTGTGCCATGTGTTTTGGTTTAATTATTTATGAAAATTGCCGGCTCTGTTTGCACTCCAGTTTTGCTGGCTGGTAGTAGATAACAATCGCCATCCCGAAATATTTGCATACGCCAGTAAGGCAGATATCAAAATGATTGCTGCCAAAACCATTTCATGCGGTTAAATAGATTTCTCATGATTTATTAATCTTCTTCATATGGTGAATATGGACTGTTGCTCCAGCGTTTTTGTTCCATCCATTGAGAGTACAGGTACCACAAAAATGCGATGGCGGCAATGATGCCCGCAAACAGAAAAAAGTTTGAGTGGTACGGAGTGTCATAAATAGCGGTTACTGACATTGATCCCGGCACCCGATCAAAAGCACCCACCAAGGAAGGCCGGATGCCGATGACTTCCATCTTATACACGCCTCGCGGGATCTTACTGAAATACGCCTCGGCAGATCTTCCAAATTCAGTCCATTTTTAAAATCCCTCATATCACGAGTAAAACTCAGCACCTTACTACCCACTGTAATCTTCCCCCGTTTTGGTATTGACCAGCGTGGCGTTCATTTCCACCCAACTGTTATCCAGGTTTGCATAGAAATTCAGTTCCACACTGCTCATTCGCTTTGTAAAATCAAATGGGCCATAGAGCCTCGTCACCCTGTTGGTGGAATCATCAAAGGATAAGTCGTCCTGAAAAAGAATCTGCTCGCGAGACGTAGAAGTTATGAGGTGAACCGCAAGCAAAACAAGAATAGATACCAAGGTGCCTTTTATCAGATCAGCGATATTGATATATCCAGTAGGCTGAACGGCACCGATGCCTTTTTGGAATGGCAGGGCGATATTATCCCTAAACGCTTTCACCAGTTCTTTTCCAGAGATATGGGTGCCTTTAAACCAGCTTACCCCTTCAGTTTTGTTGTTCTCTTTTGTCCACAACTCAGGCGGAGAGATATACTCCCATACCTTCTTGCCTTCATCGTTAAATATATTACCGACAAACTGGCCCTTCGCACCAACGAGCTTGTAGGTGTATGTATTGTATAGCTGGAAATCTTCGTCCGCATAATCAAAAGACCCTACCGGAGAGGTAATCATTGGCGCATCCCACTCTTCCTGCAGAAAGGTCCAATGCCCATCATACTCACTCAAATACGCAAACCCTTCCTCGGGATGGTACAAAGTATACTCCCGCCACTCGGAAGCATAGGTACTCTTCTCTTGTTTCACCGCAAAACCGATGACGGTATAGTTCACCCCCCTGATCTCACCCTGGCTGCCGATGGGCATGGCGGGCACCTCTTCAAGCTTTTTATGCTTGATGGGATTCAGGTCAACCCCATTCTCAATCAAATAAGGACGATCACAGTTGCTGCAGGTGAAACACTGCGCTTCGGGGTAGCCGATGATTGTGTTTGATGTGCTGCAACTCGTACAGGTAAACGCTCGATACTGCTCCTCAACGGAGCGGAGATGTTGCAGGTTAAGCGCTTTGCGTTCCACAAAATGCAAAGCGAATGCATGATGAAAGCCTTTCCGGAATTCAAACACTTCCGCATGGTAACCAGACTCATGGGTAAGGTCATAACTGATCCAGGAAAACTCCGCTTCCGGCATCCACACTTCGCCCTCGATGTCCCATTTGGCTGCGGTATTGACGCGCTCCAATACACACAATTTATCACTTGTCAAATGTATACGCTTCTCTGAATCAGCATTGCGATGATCCTTTCCTGCCCAACCTACAAACCCTTCTTCCGGCTCGTACATAACGTATGTACCATACCCTTCACCCAGATAGGCAAGCCGATCCTCAAAAGCGATGGTCCAGTAGTTCCATACAGATTCATCGAACCAGGCGCGGAATCGTCCCAACACCCGAAATTTTTTGCCATTCCATTCCCCCGTGGTTCCCGGCTGGATCTGATCCGTAGGAGAGAACATCTCAAACATTGGTTTTTTAGAAGGCCTTCGCTGCGAATTCAAAAATGAGGTATCCCCACAACTACAGGTGACCAGGGTGATCCCGGGGTGTGAGTATGCAACCTCTTTACCACAGGAAGGGCAGACGAATGAATATGCCGTTGTTTCCTTCATCATCTGCGGATTTTAGTTTCAGCCTGTACCGTTGCATCAAACCATTGTACCAGGGATTCAAAAATATCTCTTACCGTACCGTCATTCTGACGTTGATAGTTGCTCAGGTAAATATCGATATTGATCTTGTTGAATTCGGGCCAGGTGTGAATGGAGATATGGCTCTCGCTGAGGCAGGCAACTCCTGTAAATCCGGCAGGCGAAAAATCATGATATACTTCGCCCAACTTTTGCAAGCGGTGCTGGTCAATAAGTGTATCCAGAAATTGTTTGAAGGGATGATAGGCCTTCAGTTTCGCATCATCGGAACTGGTCAAGGTGGCAATCAGGTGTGTCCCCGGCTGATAGTTCATACGTTAGTCTTGATACTTATCCAGTTGGGAAATTACATGTTTTGGTTGTATCCATTTTCTATTTTTCTGCTCCCCCTGCGACCTACGCGACCTGCGACCTGACCCAACTGTCTTCACGATAATGCCGGTACACAAAATACGCAGTGGCTAACCAGGATATGACAAAATAACCCACCAGCAAATAACTAACCCAGGGATACTGACCAGCGGCACCAAACCATCCAGATTGATACACAGCATACAGCCCAAAAACCGTCTTGATCGTTTCCCAGAATATCGCCCACAGATGCCGGTCCATCAATTCCGTTAACGCATACACGAACATAAAAATAAATCCACCATAGATAAAGATCTCCGGTTTCCCGATGCTGCCGATGTTGCCAAAGAAATAGCTGATGAAGAGCAACAGGGCGATCAACTGTACCCAGCACCAGGCGTGCAAAGCACCAGATGCATGTGGGTCATATTTACCAAAATGATAAACGTCCTCAATCTTGGGAACAGGATATTTTTTCTCTACGTCGGCAGGTCTCCAGCCCGTTGGCATGAACCAGATGCGGAACTTATCCCTAATGGATTTTGTTCTCAGGGCATCCTTCACCAACAGCCACATGTGCTGAAAATTGATGCGGATCGGATTCCATGTAGATACCGGTCTCGTGATGCCGTACACAGGCGGAACACCATCGATCTCCTCCTGAAAGGTCCCGAACCACTTGTCCCACCAGATAAAGATCGCCGCAAGGTTTTTATCCAGGTACTCCGGATTGATCGCATGATGTACCCGGTGATGGGATGGGGTGACGATGATCTTCTCCAGGAATCCCATCTTCCCGATATGACGGGTATGGTACCAGAACTGCGCAAACAAATGCAACGGCGCAATCACCGCAATGACTTGTGCGGGTACACCCAGCAATGCCGCGGGGATCAGGAGGAAAGTAAAAATATTAATGAACACAGAGATGCTCTGCCGCAATGCACAGGCCAGGTTGAACTCTTCACTGCTGTGATGCACGATGTGTCTGTTCCAAAGGATGTTGATCTTGTGCGCCCATCGATGTGTCCAGTAACTGGAAAAATCCAGCACGAGGAAGGCCACTACATACGTAAGCCAGGTAGCTCTGATGGAATAGATGGCGATGTGGTTCACCAGCCATTCATAAGACAGGATGGTGATGGTGAGTCCGAGTACATCTTTCGTTACATTGGTGACGCCCGAAGCAAGGCTGGAGATCATGTCCATGTTCCGCACGGTATCCTGGCCTTTATACCAGCCATACCACTTCTCCAACAATACCAACACCAGGAAGATGGGCATGGCAATGAGCAAAATTTTACCGTATGTTTCCATAACTTGTACGCTTTATATGGTATTCCCCGTGGGGACGATAAAGATAGAAAAATGGCAGGATTTGACTTCGAATGTATTGATGCCCATACTTGTGGCAATCCGGTTAGGTTGGTAGCAAAGGGAGGACCCCAGCTTCAAGGGGCCAATATGAGTGAAAAAAGGCAGCATTTTTTGCTTGAGTATGATTGGATCCGCAAAGGCCTGATGTTTGAACCCAGGGGGCACGATATGATGAGTGGGTCCATTTTGTATCCACCACATGATCCTGCCAATGACGTGGCGGTTCTGTTCATTGAAACCAGTGGATGTCTTCCTATGTGCGGTCATGGCACCATCGGTACGATTACGATTGCGATTGAAAAAGGACTGATCCAACCCAAAGTGAAGGGGGAAGTAAGGATGGAAGCACCTGCTGGACTGGTGATGATCAAATATGGAGAGGAAAACGGCAAGGTGAAATGGGTGCGGCTCACCAACGTAGCCTCCTATCTTGCCGCCACAGAACTCAAGGCAGAATGCCCTGAATTGGGGGAATTGGCGGTGGATGTATCCTATGGCGGAAACTTCTATGCTATTGTGGACGTGCAGAAAAACTTCCAGGGGCTGGAACATTACCCGGCAGATAAACTCATTGCGTGGGCAAGGGAACTTCGCAAGAACATCAATGAAAAATACCAGTTTGTACATCCGGAGAATCCTACCATTAAAGGATGTTCCCATATCCTGTGGACCGGCACAACATTATATCCCACTTCTACAGCAAGGAACGCGGTGTTTTATGGAGACAAGGCCATTGACAGATCGCCATGCGGCACCGGCACCAGTGCAAGGATGGCGCAATGGTATGCAAAGGGCAAACTGAAAAAAGGAGATGAATTCATTCACGAGAGCATCATCGGCTCAAAATTCATTGGCAGGATCGAGGAAGAAACCTTCGTGAACGGTATCAGTGCCATCAGGCCCAGCATAGAAGGATGGGCAAGGATCTACGGGCAGAACCTGATCAACATTGATCCTGCAGATGATCCATACGCGTGCGGTTTCCAGGTCGTATAATTCAGTAACTTTCGTCCTACCAAACAACCAAGGATTTATGAGAAGGCTCCTTCCATTTGTATTGGCATTGCCGTTGTTCGTTTCTGCACAGGAACATCTCCACATGCAGCCGGTCAATTTCGCCAATGTCACCATAAATGATACGTTCTGGAAACCGAAACTGGATAAGGTGGCCACCAAAACCCTGGATGCCTGTATTTACCAGACAGAGCAGAAGACCCCGAGGATCCGAAATTTTGAAAAAGTAGCCAGTGGCTCTAAGGAAAAACACGAGGGGATTTTTTATGATGATTCCGATGTGTTTAAAGCACTGGAAGCGATCGCATACTCCTTAAAAAATCGCCCTAATCCTGCGCTGGAAAAAAAGGCCGATGAGTGGATCGATAAGGTAGCGGCAGCGCAGTTACCAGATGGATATCTCAACACCTACTATACCCTGAATGACCTGAGCAAGCGGTGGACAGACATGAGTATGCACGAGGATTACAACGGCGGGCACATGATTGAAGCGGCAGTGGCTTACTATGATGCTACTGGGAAACGCAAGCTGCTCGATGTATCCATCCGATGGGCAAATCATTTTGACTCTGCATTTGGTCCTGGCAAAAAACATTGGGTCACGGGACATCAGGAACTTGAACTCGCACTGGTAAAACTATATCGGGTAACGCAAAATGAAAAATACCTGAAGCTGGCGCACTGGCTGCTGGAAGAACGAGGCAAAAAACTAGCTTATGGCTATACCTGGACAGACTGGAAAGATACCGCCTATGCGCAGGATGTGGTACCTGTTAGGGAGCAAAAAGAAATTACGGGCCATGCCGTACGGGCCATGTATATGTACACCGGAGCGGCGGACGTTGCGGCACATACCGGTGATGAAGGCTATCTCCGTGCCATGCGTACAGTTTGGGAAGATGTGGTCTTCAGGAATATGTATATCACCGGCGGCATTGGTTCAGCCGGAAGTAATGAAGGATTCTCTGTTGATTATGATCTCCCTAATGAGCAAGCATATTGTGAAACCTGTGCGTCGGTAGGTATGGTTTTCTGGAATCAACGCATGAATGCACTTACTGGTGATGCAGAATACATCGATGTATTGGAGCGAAGTTTATACAATGGTGCATTGGATGGGTTATCCTTAAGTGGTGATCGTTTCTTCTATGGAAACGTTTTGGCCTCAACGGGCAAGAATAGCCGAAGAGAATGGTTTGGTACAGCCTGCTGCCCTGCAAATATTGCCAGGCTTGTAGCCTCAGTGGGAAATTATGTTTATGCCAGTTCAGACCAGGGCATCTGGGTAAATCTTTTTGTGGGCAACAACGCCAGCATTCCGGTGGGCAAGCAAATGGTGAACATGCAGATGGAAACCAATTATCCCTGGGATGGCGCAGTGAAGATGACCGTAAAACCGGGTAAGAGACTGAATACAAAGATATATGTGCGCATTCCTGGCTGGGCAAGAGGTATTGCTGTGCCGGGTGGGTTATACGGATTTGCGGACCAGGATAACACCGCCGCAGAGATCTGGCTGAACGGAAAGAAACTTGACATGAATGTAGCGCAGGGCTATGTGATGATCAACAGGCAATGGAAGGATGGCGACGAGATAGAGCTTCGGTTACCCATGAATGTTAGGAAGATCACTGCAAGAAAAGAAGTAAATGCGGATGAAGGACGGATCGCCATACAACGGGGACCATTGGTTTATTGTGTGGAAGGCGCAGACAACAGTGGAAGGGCATGGAATATCATTACTGATGGAAAAGCCAGTTTTGCTCCGGCACAGGCAATGATCCTGGATGAACCAGTGGTTACCCTTACCGCTTCACTACCTGTGGTGACTGTAGGTGCCAATAATCTTGCCGTGCAAACGGAAAACAAGAAAATTGTGGCCATTCCTTACTACACATGGTGTAATCGAGGAAGTAATGAGATGCAGGTATGGCTACCTACAGCCATCCGTAAGATCCGGGTTGATTAATATCATTTCATATCATTACTCCCATGCGTATTTATCATCTGATCATTCAAGAAAATCAACCAGAAATTATATACCCATAAAAAGAGTTTACGCAAATGAAAAAAGTAACGGTCATTGGTGGAGGTGTGATTGGATTGTGCAGTGCATATTATTTGAAGAAGGCAGGCTATGATGTTCGGATAATTGAAAGAGGAGATATCCGCCAGGGAACATCTTTCGGCAACGCGGGATATATTTCCCCAAGCCATTTCGTTCCGCTTGCCACACCAGGCATCGTGGCCAAAGGACTGCAGTGGATGCTGAGTTCTTCATCCCCATTTTATATCAAGCCGAGGCTGGATATGGACCTGATCCGATGGGGCCTTCAGTTCTACAAAATGGCAACGGCAAAAAAAGTAGAAGAGAATGCGGTACCCCTCAATGACATTTTACAATTATCCAGGGAACTGACTACTGATATCAAAAACGATCTGGGCAACCAGTTTCGCATGGAAGAGATCGGTTGTTTCATGTTGTATAAGAATCCGAATACAGAAAAGCATGAGATTGAACTCGCTAAAGAAGCGATGAAATTCAGGATCGATACAAAGATCCTTAGTGCGGCGGAAGTACAGGCCCTTGAGCCCGAAGTGAAGGTAGACTGCATAGGTGGTGTGTTGTACCCTATTGATGCACACTTACATCCCGGGGAATTTATGCAGGCGCTGCACAAATTTATGGATGAGCAGGGTGTTGAGCTGATGCTGAATACCACAGTGACAGGGTTTGAAAAACAAGGGAACAAGGTCACGCGTGTTCATACAGACAAAGGAGATTTTGAT
>JBEISY010000166.1:0-4958 GCA_040375175.1 Chitinophagaceae bacterium | reverse complement strand
TGCAAGCATTGGACCCTCACGGAGCAGCTTGACCATGAAAAAGAAGTGACCGGAATGTTTGTGAGTGGTCACCCGTTGGATCATTTTCGGTTTGAGAATACCTATTACGGGATCATGCCGATCGCTGATTTCAACGATTTCAAGCAATCCGTAGAACTGCAGTCGCACCCAACCCAAACCATCAAGTTGGCCTGCCTGGTGACAACGGCGCTGCACAGGACTTCACAAAGGGGCAGTAAGTATGGGATCCTGGGATTGGAGGACTTTTCTGGGAAAACAGAGATCACCCTTTTTGGGGATATCTATATGAAATACCTGAACTATTTTGAACCGGGTACCTGTCTTTATGTTACAGGTAAGTTCGAGAAATGGGAAAAGCGGAATGAGTGGAACTTCAGGATCAGCGAGATTTGCCTGCTGGAAACCATCAAGAAAACGCTCACCAAATCAGTGGAGATGGGTCTGATGGGCGAACTCTTGAAGCCTGAATTGGTGGAATTCCTCGTCAACAACCTGAAAAAGCACCCGGGGAATGCCAGGGTGAAATTCAGGCTGGTTGAGCCTAAAAACAACTGGAATATCAACTTGATTTCTATGGCAAAAGGGGTTGAAATGAATGACGAATTGGCCGCTTTCCTATTGGAAAACCCCTATATAGATGTCAATGTGGTGACCGGCAATGGCAATTAATGTCAGTTCATCATGGCATTGAAATTGGAACTAATTTTGAGCAAGTAATTCATCGATACAATATAAAGTACAAAACATGGCAAAAGAATTCACAGACTCCAATTTCCAGACAGAGGTGATCTCTTCTGGCAAATTAACCGTTATTGATTTTTGGGCAGAGTGGTGCGGTCCTTGCCGCGCGATCGGACCCATCATTGAAGAACTGTCTAAGGAATATGATGGCAAGGTGAACGTTGGTAAGGTGAACGTGGACCACAATCCCCAGCTGTCAATGAACTATGGTATTACAAGTATTCCGGCTATCCTTTTCATCAAGGATGGTAAGGTGGTTGATAAGCTGGTGGGTGCCCAGCCCAAGGGCAATTTTGTAAAGAAGATTGAAGCGCACATGAGTTGAAAACTGAGATAGAGCTAAAATAGAAGAGGGTGTTAAACAAAACACCCTCTTCTATTTTATTGTTTTGAATGATTGATATACATCAGGATTGCAATTTGAGGATGATCCTACCGGTATCATCAATACGATTAATTAGGGGCATACGGCCTTGTTGGCTAAAATACTCGAGCACCGCTTTTTTTGCACCTTCCCAATGACCGAAATCATCAATGATCAATACCCCGGAATTTGATAAAAGAGGATAAAGGTGTACCAATTCATGCATCGTTGAACTATACCAGTCTGTATCAAGGCGCAACAGCGCAATGGATTGAGGTGTTGCTCCTGGAATCGACTCTTCCACTTTACCCTTAATGAAGCTAATCCGGGACATCGGGTAGCCCGTAAGTGTCAAATTATGCTGCACTTCTTCCATCGAGGAAAAGCACCATACCGAATTGGCATCTGCCTTATCTGAAGCTTTCAGCAATTCTGTTGCGGTCTTTCCCGCAAAATCGCGATCCTCCGCTGTAGGTTCACTCATGCCTTCATAAGTGTCATACATCCAAAGAGAACGGTCTGTGACGCCGAGCAACTGGAGGGTTTTGGCAATCATCATTGAACTTCCACCTTTCCAGACGCCACATTCCACAAAATCGCCCGGAATATTGTTCTCTACAACGTACTTTATAGATTGATAAAGTGTAAATAGCCTTTCCGGGGAAGTCATGGTGAAAGGTCTTACGTCGTGATATAGCTGCATGAACTTCCCTTCTCCCAACAGATCAGGAGGAATACTGGCCTTATTACTGATGAGTCTGAGATTAAATTTTCCTGCGAGCTTATTTAGCATTTCGATCATGGGTAAATCCGGTTGGTGGCCCGAAATTACATTGCCCATACAATCCCTGTAAATTTTATTTTATTCATACTTTTAACCCCACTATGATTCAAAAGCCCATTTCTGTACACCCCGCCTTTCGTCCAGGCATTCTTCATCCGCTATATCTGATCAGATCAGGACTATATTTGGCATTTCGGCAGCTGGTTCCCCGGCTGAAGGGTAAATTGATGGACTTTGGGTGTGGACTTAAACCTTATGAAGCCATGTTCACGGTTGAGGAATATGTGGGGGTTGATTATAAGGGTGATGGGCCAACCTACGGTCATCATAAAGTTGATGTGTTTTATGATGGACATACGCTTCCATTTGACGATAATCATTTTGATTCAATCTTTAGCAGTGAAGTGTTTGAGCACGTTTTTAACCTGCCAGAGATCATGAAAGAACTTCATAGGGTATTGAAGCCGGGAGGTTTGATCCTTGTAAGTTGCCCTTTTGCATTTGGGGAACATGAGGCGCCGGCAGATTATGCACGATATACTTCCTTTGCTGTTAAGCACTTATTCACTTCCCATGGATTTGAGGTGGTACATTACGAAAAAACAGGCAGTTTTATTGAAGCTATTGTACAAGAAAGGATGGCGTATTGGGACCGTCACATCATCAGTACGATCGCTGGTATACCTGTGCTAAGGACCATTGCCCGCGTTATTATTTTTGGGGGCAATAATCTCTGGGCCGCTTTTTGGAAAGCCGTTCTACCCAAATCCCAGGAACTTTACCTTAACAATGTGATCCTGGCCAAAAAACTGCCATTATGAGGATCGCCTTTATTTCATTCATAAAAGACCCATGGGGCGGCAGTGAGGAACTTTGGGCTGCGGCAGCGGAACAAGCAATGAAAGAAGGGCACGAGGTGATCATCTCAGCCATTAAACTCAATGTTCCTGCGCCCAGATTTGAGGCATTGGCTGAAAAGGGAGCAAAGCTTCAATACAGAAGAGGGTTTATCAATCCAGCATGGACAAGGAAAGAACGAATATTCCGTAAAATCATCATCGTTCTACAGAATGGTATTTTAAACCCTTTCCACGAGCTATTCCGCACTGACCCGGATGTGGTGGTTTACACAGGTGCAGCTTACTCCATGACACTTAACAAGCCATTATTTGATGGCCTGGCCAAAAGGAATATTCCTTTTGTATTGAATATCCAGGTCAATGTTGAATATGGGAGACCCGTAAATAATGAAGAAGCCAAATACCTGTCTAAAATATATGAACAAGCTGCTGCTTCTGTATTCGTGTCACAAAGAAATCTGGAGGTAGCGGAACGGCACTTACTGTTACGGATCAGGAATGCTAGGGTCCTGCGAAATCCAGTCAATCTTCCGGTAATTACAGCCCTAAACATGCCTGGTATAGAGGACGGGATACATATGGCAATTGTGGCTAACCTGCTGGTCAACCATAAAGGTCAGGACCTTGCACTAGCCCTGTTTCACATGCCCAAATGGCGATCAAGACCTTTGTATTTACACCTCTATGGCAGTGGTTATGATGAAACCTACCTGAAAGCCCTGGCATCTTTTTTTGAAATAGAGGATCGTGTGCATTTCCATGGAAAAACATCTGATATCCTTTCCGTCTGGAAAAACAACCATATCCTTTTGCTACCTTCCCTGAATGAGGGAACGCCCTTGGCCCTTGTGGAGGCAATGTTGTGTGCACGCCCGGTCATTACCACTGACGTGGGAGGCAATACAGAGTGGATCAGGGATGGCGTGGATGGATTCATCGCAGGGGGGGCCAACATTCAGGCTCTGGATGAAGCGTTGGAGCGCGCATGGCAACAAAGGGCAGCCTTGTCGGCAATAGGCTTAAGTGCATTTGAAAGAGCTAAATCCCTTCATGAACCGGTTCCCGGCAAGCGATTCCTGGAACTTATTCTTCAACATGGCCAATAATATGATCCGTAAACAAAGCCTGGTATCGAGCACATTCACTTACCTTGGATTTGCAATCGGAGCAGTTAACATACTGGTCCTGTTCCCGCGTTATTTTACCCCAGAACAGTTTGGTTTGACAAGAATCCTGTTGGATGTTGCCATGCTACTCTCCACAATTTGCACGCTTGGCAGCATCCCCATCGTTCTGAAATTTTTTCCTCTATACAAGAAGAATACTACCGAGGGGCGTAATGACCTGCCATTGGTAACATTCGGCCTGGTTACCCTTGGTTGCCTACTGACAGTATTGGTACTACCCTGGATGAAACCATGGATCATCCGGAAATTCGGTAGCAAGTCGCCCTTATTCGTTGATTACTTTGATCTCCTCTACCCTTTTACCATTACACTGGCCTATTTCAGTTTGTTGGAAGCGTATGCATGGTCACTACGCAGGACAATACTTTCCAATATCCTTAAAGAATTTGCATTCAGGCTCCTGACTACCATACTCATTTTCCTATTTATCGCAGGTATAATCAAGTATAACCAGTTTGTTACTTTGTATGCATGGATCTTTCTATTGCCCGTGATCATTTTCCTTTTAATGATGTTTCGGGAAAAACTATTGGTGCCTGTAGGTAAACCGAGCATTTTAACCAGAAGGATTAGATTCAAAATGGTCTCTTTTGGAGGCTTTCTTTTTGCAGGTGCCGTGCTTAACATTATTGCCAGAACGAATGATACGATCATCATTGCGAGTCAAAGTCAGGGTGGCTTGAAAGATGCTGCTGTATTCACCATCGCAACTTATCTCGTTACGGTTATGGAAGTACCCCAAAGAAGTCTTGTATCAATTACTACACCTCTGATTGCGTCAGCCTGGCGATCAAAAAACATTTCATTGATCAACAGGTTGTATCAGAAGACTTCCTTGAATCTGATGATCGCAGGTCTTGGCATCTTTGGACTTGTTATGCTTAATATCAGGGAGATTAGTAATATCCTGGGGCCAGCATATGCATCACTGGCATTAATTGTCTTGATATCCGGTGTTGCAAAACTGATAGATCTATCAACAGGATTGAATACACAGATTT
>JBEISY010000110.1:0-6160 GCA_040375175.1 Chitinophagaceae bacterium | reverse complement strand
GCCTTGAATGCTTATTAAATAATTTCAGGAACACTGCGATCATTCCAAAAGTGAGCAATATCGTACAGAAAGCATGGATCAACTGCATCCATAGCAAGGGTGGTTCATTGTTTCTAAAGTATTCCAGGTATGTACCCAGCAGAAATAAAGATGTACCGAGTATTAGTTGGAGCCATGGTTTCCATTGGAAACTTGCCATGCTTTTAGTATTATAGATAAACCAACCTCCTCCAAAGAAAATAAGATAGGTGTAGATCATCCGCCAATCGATCCAGAATGAAACATTGGTGTGTAAAGCATACTCTTTATTGAACAGTAACCCCATTAAGAAAAGCAGTGAGGTTGTCAAAATTCTGATGACGGGGTTTTGCAGGACAACGCCGATCCATTTATTCACCAAGCTGTGGGCTGCCGGTAAGAATTTAATGACCATTTCATAGCAGATCATCACGAAAGTGAAAATCAGGAGGTCATAAAGAAACCAGAGGTGATTGAGCCGAAATGGAAGCCATTGCCCCAATTTAATTTTTTCGATGGTTAAATCAAGCGCATCCTTGTTTCCGGCAATCGCGAGGGTTGAATAGGATGTGGCAAAATACATGATGGGGTATAGGATCAGCAACGCGGCAATCAATGGCAACAGTATCTTATAAAATCTATTGGTTAAGAGATATGCTACTCCTTTTTTGTGATAAAGCAGAGCGCCAAAATAACCTGCAACAATAAAGAAGACTTCCATGCGGAAGATATGAATGAAGTTTACCACAAACATAAATCCGGTTGCAGTATGTCTTGCCGTAAATGTTTTGACAGGCGATGGATAGGGCATGTACGTAACTGCGGTATGGATAACCACACCAAGCAGCATCATCGCTGCGCGCAATGCATCAAGCGAGTAAAGTCTAGATGTATTCCCCTGAACGGTAGTGTGTTCTTTGTTGCTCAATCAACAGGTTTCTGAAATAAAATGAATGGGCAACACCGCTAGTATTCCGATGCTGCGCCATTCAGGATACAATCTACAACTTCGTTGCGGATTAAAAGGTCTTAGCAGTGCCTTGGGCAATCAGGGTATCACAAAGCTGATTGAAGCCGGAGAATTGCTGTTCAGGTTTGGGAACACTGTTTTTCCTGTAGCCGGATCAAGATAGCTGTTACTGAAAAGCGACTCTCCATACATTTTCAAGTACACGGTTTGTCCGGACCTGAACCCAAATCCATATAATTCATCTGCGGTAAATCCGCCATTTACATTATTGCTGGCATTGCTTCTCACAGCAGAGAAAGCGGTGTAGTTTGAACTTGATACCGCATTAGAAGTGCTGAGAAAAGAACGGGTATAGCCCCTGTTGGTACTAGTAGGTGCAGGGCTGGTTGAGTAGATATAACTCGCTCCCGCAACACCATTGTATTGGTTATTGTTATAGGTCAATGAAGTCACTGCAGTGGTAGAAACCGAGCCCATGGCGATGTTTGGAACGTTCAGTGTGCTTGATTGTAAATTAACAACAAAGGGTTTAAATGTGCCAAATCCCGTTTTGGATACTGTAAGATCGTAGCTATCATACGCTACATCTGCAAAGGTGAATCTGCCGGAAGCATCAGTGGTAGCTGTTTTTCCGGTGGAACCCAAGGCTCCCGTACACCCGGACCGATCAGCAATTGCGGTGGTCGTGTCGTCATAGGCGTCAATGGTTCCTGTAATTGTTCCTTTGGAAGGTTGGGGAGCGGGCTCGTCGTTGCTTCCACAAGAGGTCAGTAGGTTGAGGCTTAACATACATATAAAAGCCAGTAGTCCAGTTAGTTGTTTCATTGAATCGTTTTTTTTACGAATATAATGGACAACCAGTCTGCTATGGCGGCATTTATGTATCAAAATTACTGCCGAACTGATTAAGCACCCGTCACCACCAACCTGTGGTACCTGATTTGTCCGAGGGAGTAGCCCAAGACTTTCAACAGATGCAGGACATAGTATTCCGTAGTGACAGGTTCTTCAAACTCTGTTGTTGGGAACACCTTCTGAAGTTCTGTTTTTGATAATTCTTCCAAAGTGTTTACAACGATGGTGGACGTGTTGTCTACTTCTTCCAGAAGCCTTTCGCGGGAAAGGTTTTTTGCTTTCAGTTCTGCTTCCTTATTTCGGATATACCCTGAATCTCCGATCAGATTTCCGATATAATGTTGCAGGCTACCTGTCAACTGAAGGCAGAGATTTCCTGCTGCAATGGCATTAGAAGGAGTCACCCAAAGCTGGTCATCAGCAGCATAGGCCAGGATCTCTTGTTTTAAACGCTCAAGTTCTTTCTTGTACAGATCGATGAGTACAATAGTGATCATAAAAATTACTGTAGTTTCTTTTCAGGTGCAATGATACATCATTAATATTTCCACGACGTTGTATCTGCGCTGGGAGGTACTCTTTTTTTCATTTCTTCGGCCCATTTCGGAATAAACATCCGGTGGTAACGTAGCCTTGAGATGTAGTTAGGGTTATGATGATCTCCATTCCAGCAGTGTTCTGCCCTGTCTCCGTAATCAACTTCGTTGGCGGCTTTTGGGTTGGTCAATTCCTTGAGCATATTTTCTGCCAGGTAAACGGCGTTGTTCAGGTAGAAATTATCCATATCGCCACAGTAGATATGGATTTTTCCTTCAAGATGTTTGCCGATTGTGGGCCAATCCCTGCGGATGATATGTGTGAGGTCATAATTTTCTTTCCAATATGCGGCTACGGTGGGGTCTATTTCGCCGGTATGCTTGTTCCATATGCGTTTGGGATAGCCGTTCTTATCCATAGGGGAGAAAACGGATTCCCAAACATCCCACTGTTCACCGCTTCTTCCGTTTGAACCGAGTGCAAGTTCCCGATAGTTCATGTCCTGAACGATGGCATCCACATGTCCGAGGTAATTGCGATGACCCGGACGCAGGGTTTTGCGGAATGGGCCGGATTGATAATAGGCGTTTTTATCCTGGTAGATGTTTACGGTAGTATAGGCCCTGAAGTCAATCGGATCGGGACAGGCGGCATAGCAACCATTGAAGGCTTCCGGGTAGAACACCTGCGCTGCTAATGCTTCCCATCCACCGGTGGATCCGCCATACATGAATCTTGCCCAGCCTTGTCCGATGCCTCTGAACTGTTTTTCAATTTCCGGGATCAGTTCTTTGACGATAGCGTCTCCATAGGGCCCATTGTTTGCCGAATTCACTGCGTAGGAGTCGTCATAGAATGGAGTGGGATGCTGGATCTCAACAGCAATAACCCTGGGAAATCCGGGGCCGGTCCATAGCTTGTAGAAATCATAGGCCTCCTGTTGTTGCAGTTTATTATATCCGGAGATATTGAAGCGTGCGCTGAAATCCGGCTTCAGGTCCGGATCCGGAGGGGTAGTGCGGAAGCCGCCAAAATCGTCTGGGAAATGTCCATGGTAAATGGCCAGCGGATAATGCACGTTTGGATGCGAGTCCCATCCTTCAGGGAGGAGAATATGTGCGCCAAGGTACATGGGTCTTCCCCAGAAGGCCGTCAGGAGCTTGCTTTGGATGCGGATGTGTTTGATGTATTTCGTGTCTTCCGGCGCCTTAATGGGCGGAATTATTGTATTCAGGGTGATGGCAAGCACTTGATTGCCATTGGGATCAAAGGTCAAGGCGGCAGGCGTGCTGAGCAGATTTCCCGGGGCCAGATTCCAATGCTGCCCTTCGCCCCGATCCATTGGCAACAATACTTTGTGGCCATCGGCACGGTTGAACACCTCGTATTTATGAAAAACAACCTGCACCTGGTATTGTCCCTTGGGGAGTAGTTTCATTTTTTGTATCGGGTATCCAAATGCCTGGGGATCAAAGTTGATGGCGGTGCCTGGCTGCCAGCCTTGTACATCCATCCCAAACACTTGCTGGGTGCCTGGCCCGTCTTCGATCTGGAAGCGGGGCTCTGCTGCCGGATTGGTTGAGAACAGCAAAAGCAATCGTCCGTTTAAGGGACTATTTTCCGCGGTTTTGGGAATAGTAATGCTGACCTTTGGCTGAGCCAGGGAGCCGCCAGCATAAAAGAGGTTGAAAATGCCAAGGAGAGCCAACAGGTATTGTTTCATGGTTGTAAGTTAAGTAAATGGGATGCACAAAGGCAGCATAAGGCCCATGGCTCTTCTATGGTAGATGAAAAACCACCGGAAATCAGGAAAAAAGCCGCCATTTTCTACAATTTAAAGGTTTTTAGCCCTACCTTTGCCGTCCCCAAACAGGGCCATAAAATTCCCTGTTAATTTTATAAAAAGGAGGACTTTTTAAGTGGAAGAAAACAAAAATGTAACTGCCCCCGCAATCGCCTCAGCTCATGATGATTTTGACTGGAGCGTTGACAAAAGAAATGTCACTTCGTACACCAACGAAGAGAAACAAAAGTATGATGCAGCGTATGAAAATACGTTCCGCAGCATTACTGATGGTGAAATGATCGAGGGAACCGTTGTAGGCCTCACCAAGACTGATGTTGTTTTGAACATTGGTTTTAAGTCCGATGGTCTGATTTCCTTGAACGAATTCCGCGATTTGCACAATCTTAAGACTGGTGATGTCGTGGAAGTTATGGTTGTTGAAAAAGAAGATCGCGAAGGTCATCTTCACCTCAGCCGTAAACAAGCCAGGATCACCCGCGCATGGGAGAAGATCGTGGAAGTACACAAAACTGGTGAAGTGGTTTCCGGTCTGGTTACCAGCAAAACCAAAGGCGGTCTTATCGTTGACATCTATGGCATGGAGACCTTCCTGCCTGGTTCACAGATTGACGTTAAGCCTGTTACAGACTACGATCAGTTCGTAGGCAAGACCATGGAGTTCAAGGTGGTGAAGATCAATGAAGCCATCAAAAATGCTGTGGTATCTCACAAAGCCCTTATTGAAAGCGACATCGAAGCACAGCGTCTCGAGATCATGTCCAAACTCGAAAAAGGCCAGGTACTGGAAGGTACCATCAAGAACATCACCGATTTCGGTGCATTCCTTGACCTTGGCGGCGTAGATGGTTTGTTGTATATCACTGACATCAGCTGGGGAAGGATCAACCATCCTTCAGAGGTGTTGAAACTGGATCAGAAACTGAATGTGGTTGTTCTCGACTTCGATGATGAGAAACGCCGTATCAGCCTCGGTCTGAAGCAATTGACACCACACCCGTGGGATACACTTCCTGAAACCATTTCAGAAGGTGCACTGGTGA
This sequence comes from Chitinophagaceae bacterium, assembly GCA_040375175.1. GTDB lineage: Bacteria > Bacteroidota > Bacteroidia > Chitinophagales > Chitinophagaceae > Pollutibacter. The sequence goes on along the minus strand of JBEISY010000110.1, from coordinate 933 downwards.
AAGGTAAAGTGGTGAACATCGAAGATTACGGTGCGTTCCTGGAAATCCTCCCTGGTGTGGAAGGCCTGGTGCATGTATCTGAGATCACATGGGCCAACACCCCGATCAACGCGAAGGAGTTCTTCAAACTTGGTGACGAGTATGAAGCAAAGGTTGTAACACTGGATAAAGAGAGCCGCAAGATGAGCCTTTCTATCAAGCAGTTGACCAATGACCCCTGGAGCGATATCGAAAGCAAGTATCCTACAGAGAGCCGTCACAAGGGTATTGTTAAGAACATCACCCCTTACGGTGTGTTTGTTGAGCTCGAGCCTGGTATCGGCGGTATGATCCACATTTCTGACCTGAGCTGGCTGAAGCGTTTCAACCATCCTTCAGAGTACACAAAAGTGGCTTCAAACATCGACGTAGCTATTTTGAATATCGATAAGGAGAACAGGAAACTGCAACTCGGTCATAAACAACTGGAAGAAGATCCCTGGAACACCCTGCAGGAGACATTCGCTGTAGGATCAGTACATGAGGGAACGATCTCCCGTAAAGATGACAAAGGTGCGATTGTTCAGCTTCCTTACGGACTGGAAGGCTTTGCCCCCGGCCGTCATCTGGTGAAAGAAGACGGATCACCTGTGAAAGCAGAAGAAACACTGCCGTTCATGGTGATTGAATTCGATCGCAATGAGAAGCGTATTGTGGTTAGCCACGCACGCATCTGGGAACAAGTGAAATACGAAGAGAAAGAAGCCGTTGCCAAAGAGAAGAAGGTTGAAGCTGCTAAAACAAAGAAGGCAGTGAAAGACGTTCAAGGCAAAGTGGAGAAAACAACCTTGGGTGACCTTGGTGTACTCGCTGAGTTGAAGAAGAAGATGGAAGAAGGGGACGGTCAATAGATATTGTACCAACCAAAAAAAACCCGGCTACTGCCGGGTTTTT
>JBEISY010000036.1:0-9936 GCA_040375175.1 Chitinophagaceae bacterium | reverse complement strand
TTCTCATTGCACTGGTGATGATGAAAGGTCTGTAAGGAACGCCTTTCTTTTTGCAGGCATCCCGATATGCTGCCCCAAGTTCATCCACAAAATCAACAGACTTAACCGTAAGATAGGGGTATGAATAGCTCATCTTAGCCAAGATGTATCCATCACCGTTACCCAGGGTTGCCAACTGACCATCAGCCACAAGCTGCCTGATCTGTGTCAGATTGCGGGCAGGAGATTTTAAACTGCTGTTCCGGGTAACTTCGCGGTGCTTATCTACACCGTCGTCAAACTTATAGGAACATTGATGGCAACTTACGTATACGCGATTGCTGCGAGGCTTTCCTTTTTTGGAAGGATGTTTTTTGAAGCCCATGGAGAGCATAGCGATCACGAGAAGTAACGGTACGGCGGATAGGGTTTTTCTCAGCATAACCTTACAGGCGGATTAGGATTATTGGATAAACGTAGGAGGAGCAAAATTATTGTAATCTGATTCCCGGAAAACAGCTACGGGCATGATTAACAAAGATTTGAGAATCAATCGTCCATAAAAAAGAGCCCTGGTATTCAGGTGAATGCGGCTTGCTACATGTACATTTATGACCTGACTGTTTAATATATGAGGTTATTGAGTTTCATTATTTTAGAGATGCTGGTGCCTACCCTTCTTTGTGCCCAGGCGGAACCCAATTGGCTAAGATATCCTGCTGTTTCTCCCGATGGGAAGACCATCGTATTCACCTTCAAAGGGGATTTGTATACCGTTCCCAGTACCGGGGGTACGGCTAACATGCTGACCCTTCATGAGGCTCATGATTTTATGCCGGTCTGGAGCCGGGATGGCAAAACCATCGCGTTTGCGAGCGACCGATATGGGAATTTCGATGTGTTCACGATTCCGGCAACGGGTGGCCAGGCCACACGACTGACCTATCACAGCGCGGCGGAATATCCATATGCCTTTAGTGCAGACGAAAAACAAGTTATCTTTTCCGGTGCACGGTATGACGATGCCGCAAATAGGCAGTATCCCACCGCATACATGAGCGAGTTGTACCAGGTATCTGTGACAGGCGGAAGGGTTACTCAGATCCTTACCACGCCCGCTGAAGCTATTTATATGTATGCCAAAGGATCCATGATGGTGTACCAGGATAAGAAAGGTGGCGAGAATATCTGGCGCAAGCACCATACTTCGTCTGTTGCGCGCGATATCTGGCAATACGATATGAAAGCAGGCACACATAAAAAGCTGACAAACTTTAACGGGGAAGATCGCAATCCCGTACTCAGTGCCGATGAGCGTACGATGTACTATCTCAGTGAAGAGAGTGGCAGCTTCAACGTACACAAGATGCCGGCAACTGGCGGTGCAAGCACTAAACTCACTTCGTTCAAAAAACATCCCGTTCGTTTTCTGAGTATTGCGCAGAATGGTACGATGTGTTTCAGCTATGATGGACACATCTATACCATGCAGGATGGCAGCGCGGCAAAGAAAATCTCCGTGAACATCGTAACTGACCAGCGTTCCAATACAGATCAGGTCATGCGATTCACCACAGGCAGTGGCATCGCGGTGTCTCCCAACGGAAAAGAAGTAGCCTTTCTTTATCGTGGTGATGTATTTGTCACCAGCGTGGAAGGCGGCGTCACCAAAAGGATCACTGCCACACCGGAGCAGGAAACCCGACTGAGTTTTTCTCCCGATGGTAAAGCTTTGTTGTACTGCAGCGAGCGCAACGGCCGCTGGCGGATCTTTGAATCAAAGGTGCAGCGTAAAGATGAACCCTATTTTTACGCTTCAACACTGATTGATGAAAAAGCGATTGTTGACAATGCACATGAGAACACTCAACCCAAATACAGTCCGGATGGTAAAGAGATTGCATACATTCAGGATCGTAGTATGTTGAATATCCTCAACCTTACGAGCAAACAGACCCGCGCTATATTGAATGATAACCAACTCTATGCTTCCGGGGAGAACGATAAATATTTTGAGTGGAGTCCGGATAGTAAATGGCTGTTGTTTGATTATGATATTCCAGGCAGTGCATACGGTGAAGTTGGACTGGTGAGTGCCGATGGCAAAACCATTAGGAACCTGACGGAAAGCGGATTCTATGATGGCGAGGGCAAATGGATCCTGGGCGGAAAGGCAATGATCTGGTTTTCCAACAGGGATGGACTTCGTTCTGCCGCCATGAGTGGCGGAGGTACCGCTGACGTGTACGCGATGTTCTTCACACAGGATGCGTGGGACCGTTTCAGGTTGAGCAAAGAAGAACTTACCCTGCAAAAAAGAGATCGAAGACAAAGACACTACAAAGAAGAAAAATGTAAAAGACTCCGTGGTGGTTCAATGGGATGGCTTGAGTCAACGTAAAGCGAAGCTGACCATTCACACCAGCAGTTTGTCTGACGCCTTGATCAGTAAAGATGGAGAGAACCTATACTACCTCGCAAGATTCGAGCGCGGTATGAATCTCTGGACCACCAACCTCCGTACAAAAGAAACTAAAATGCTGGTGCCCCTGAACGCAGGCGGCGGAAGCCTGAGCTGGGATAAGGACCAGAAGAGCATCTTCCTGAACGCAGACGGAGGCATCACCAAGATCGATCCCACTTCCGGTAAACAAGACCGTGTGAGCATCAACGGCGAGATGGTTGTTGACCTCGCTAAAGAAAGGGCCTATATGTTTAGCCATGTGTGGCGCAAAACCAAGAAGACATTTTACACACAGAGTTTTCACGGTGTGGATTGGGATAGTTACAGAGGCGATTATGAAGCCTATCTTCCTTCCATCGGTAACAGTTATGAGTTTAGTGAGATGCTGAGTGAGTTGTTGGGCGAGTTGAATGTGAGCCATTCTGGTTCTTCCTTTGGTACATCCAATCCCAACGGTGATGCCACAGCCGCACTGGGCGCCTTCTATGACCCGGTTTATCAGGGTGCCGGTGTGAAGATCCTTGAAGTGATCAGTGGCGGTCCATTAGAGAAGGCAAATGTCAACATCAAGGCTGGTGCCATCATTGAAGCCATCGATGGCGTTCCTGTGGCTGCAGATAAAGACTTTGCATACTACCTGAATCGTAAGGCGGGCAGGAATGTTTTGCTTAGTATAAATGAAAATGGTGCAAGGCGTGAAGTGATCGTGAAGCCCATCACTACCAGTGAAGAGAGCGGACTGTTGTACAGGCGTTGGGTGAAACGCAATGCCGATGAAGTTGAAAAGATGAGTAACGGAACGCTGGGGTATGTACATATTCCCGGAATGAATGATGGGGCATACCGTACTACTTACGAAGAGATCATGGGTAAGTATTTCGATAAGAAAGGCATCGTTGTAGATACGCGAAACAATGGCGGTGGCGATTTGGTTGCTGACCTTGCGATGTTCTTAAGCGGAACGAAGTTCATGGACTATGGTACCGATAAGCGCAATTTTGGTTACGAACCCAATTTCCGCTGGACCAAGCCCAGCATCTCCATTGCTAATGAGGCCAACTATTCCGATGGGCATTGTTATGCATTCATGGTTAAGGACCAAAAGATCGGAAAGCTGGTAGGGACGCCGGTTCCCGGCACCTGCACCTTCGCAGGGTGGGAAGCCCTGATGGATACGGGTATCCGCTGGGGTGTACCTCCTTCAGGATGTAAGGACATGAACGGAAGATACCTGGAGAATGCACCTACCGCACCAGATATTGAAGTGTATAATGAATACAATAAAGTGAGTAAGGGTGTTGATCAGCAGTTGGATGTTGCTGTCAGAGAGTTGATGAAAATTGCGAAGTAATCATCAAGTTAGAAGTTGGAAGGTGGAAGTTGGAAGAGCCGTCTTCCACCTTCCACCTTCCAACTTCTAACTCTTTCATTCACACACTCCCTTCGTCTTCGACAAAAACCCCGCAATAATCTTCTCCTGGTAAGCGGGTTGTTGAGATTTGTAGATCTCTGCGTGTTTTACACCCATTTCCCTGAACCATTTGCACCAGTATTTCTGCATGATATCGAAGTCCTGTGGATAGGCCTCTTCGGGCCTGCATTCCAGTACAAGGATTTCCAGGTTGCCAAGGTTTTTGGTAGCGGGGATAAGGCCGTAATCCAGTGCATCAAACTCCGAAGTCAGTTTGTTGGGATCCCTAAATCTTGCAAACTGTTCTGTACCGCGTTCAATGTAGTTGTATCGATGGGTGCCCGGTAATTGTTGCTTCCCTTCTTTATAATACATGTAGCCATCGGTCAGTATCACCAGGATGTTTCGGTAACTGGTGTCAGACTCAATGCATTTAATCTTCACTTCATCTTTCATGAACCTCCAGATATCAGAGCCAGGATAGGTGGATGCTTTATCAGCCAGTTGATAGATATCGCGCAGTCCTTTCGCAAAGTTTCCTTCCATTTGCTGATAGCGGATCTTGTTTTGTTTGGCCTGTTGCATATCGTTGGATCCTACCCAATTCACACTCAGCTGTGACGTAATATCACGAATGTTTTTATCCGAAGGTTCCGGATGAAAATACACATTGTATCGGGCCTTTGCTTTAAACGATCCATGTGCCGAAACATTCTTCTTGATGGCGGCGGAGAGAATATTGATGATGTTGATATCCCGTTCAGCCTGCATCGGTTGGCGCTTGTCTTGCGCGGAGTTGATGCGGTCAGACAGATCAATCAGCACACTGATGTTAAGATCCTTATTGGGCGAGAAATTGATCAATGGAAAATCATCCTTTTTTGATTTCGGATCCGCACTGGATGGTGTGGGTCCACATCCGGATATGAGGGTTACCAAAAAAATATAGATCAGTACTTTCCAGGCAGGGATAGATTTAGGCATGCTGTTCAATGGGTTTGGGTTTAATGCCGGCCAGGAAGGTCATCACGATGTCCCTGGTTTGTTGTCTGAGTGAATCTTTATTTGCGGGCGTCACCATGAGACCGCCTTCGATGAATTGCATCCAGCCACTCATGAAATGAAATACTACATATTCTACTTCGCGGGGTTTGAAGAATACACCGGAGAGGTCTGCCTCAGTCTGCGCCCGGTCGCGGGCTGATTGATGAATAGTTTGATCGAGGGTATCTGCTTCGGTTTCCAGCCGTTTGATTTCTTTTTGGATCTCATCGATCTCTGATTGCCTCACACGGATCTGTTCACCGGCATGATCGCGTTTACGCGTATCCGTCATGAATTTTTCAAACAGCAAACCCCAGATCAAATACGTCACAAATCCGGCAAAGATGATCAACCAGAAATTGATGTCTCCAAATGCCATTGAGAATTGATAAGGCGGCAAGTCTTCAAGACTGTTGAGTGCCTGCAGATCGTAAATCTTTTTAACGATCTCATACGCAATGATAAAATCAAAAAAGAAGGTTACGAGGATGACGAGGCTGAGCTTGATCCATTTGCCCCAGTGTTTTTCCTCGATGAATTTATGCATCAGCACGCCAAGACCCAGAAAGATGAAAGGCATAGTGACCACCAGCACCAGCGCCGGTGCGCCACGCTCCCAGGCGTGTGTGATGGCGCCGGGATCAAATATGGAGTTGGCCACGTTGATGTCGTCTGCTTTGAACTCCCTGAAAAAAGCAGAGTAAGAAGCAGAGGTGTAGAAGATCCATAAGTACACGGTGAGCAACGCAAGAATGATACCCATCAACACAACGCCCAGTTTGCCGGGCTTCTCTGTATAGTGTTCAGGATTTTTGCGGATATCACTGATCTCTGATTTTATCTCTCCGATCTTTTGCTCCAGTGCGGGAATTTTATGCTGCCGGATCCTATCGATCTGCCCGGTTGTTTTTTGGATATCGATCTCGAGCGTTGCGATCTTTCCCCGCAACGGCGATTTTAATTGCTCTTGCTCCTGCGCACCCGTGTCTATTGTCTTTTTGTATTGCTCCAATAGTTTGTGCAACTCCACATCCAGGGCAATGGGATTGGCATTGTGGTTTTTGGATTGCTGGAAGCCGTACTGTTTCCAGTTTCCGCTGTTGGCCACCTGCTCAGCGGTTTCCGTGTTTTCGTATCCGGGGTTGCTTGTTTCGGCTTCCGGAGACTGGTTTTTCCTGAATAGTGCGTCGATCAAGGGAATCGCCATTGGCTGTTGAATTTGGTAGCCAAGAAACGAAAGATTGCGCCAAGAAAAAGTTAACTGTTACAGGATGCCCGCTTTCTGGGATGAATGGGTCTCTGCCTTTGCGACGGGGATTCGCAGAAGTGCAAATAGTATTCAACAGATGCCGGGAATGTCTGGCCAGCAAAGATCCGGCATCAAGGTCGTCCCCTGCCATGATTAAATGCCTTGGTAAAGAAATATACTCCTGCATGCCGCCATCGATTTGCACGCCCAGCACCTGCAGTTAAGCGCAACAGTTGGTGGCACCACGGCGGCAGGCAATACATTTCCCGCAGTGTACATAGGGGATCACGGTAATAGCATCGCCCGTTTGAAACTGCGGCGGGATATTCACCCCCACCACTTTGCAAGATAATTCATGGCCCAGCACACGCGGGTAATTGAAGTAGGGTTGGTTTCCTTCAAACGCGTGAATGTCTGTACCACATACGCCCAGATGTTTCATGAACCTTAAAATACAATGAACTTATTGTTCAAAATCAACTGATCCGTTGTGGTTATTCGGGTGTCCGGCATGGTTAGGTGAAATACTTTTTCCACCCATGTTTTTTAGTTCATAATCCAATGATAATCATATAATTATGGACGGATGTCCCCATGCTGAGCCAACACTTTCACCAAATGTTATGAGTCTTTATTGCCCGATAATCGTCTAATAAATGTTAAACGCAAACGCATATGAAACGACTTTTTTCCTCGCGCTTCCATTGTTTTTTTTGCTGACTTCCTGTTCAAAGGAAGAGTTGGTGAGACCGCCGATTGATGAGACGGAGTGGTTGAAGAAAGAGCGTGGTATTGTTGTGGCTTCGTCATTCAACTGCGACTTTTTTGTAGTGGAGACGGTACGTGGATACAGCTTGCTGCGCAGCTGGGGTGGTCTTGCCCCGGTGAGGGGTGCAGTGATCTATGGTGATCTTAACCAGTGGGGTGTAAGAACTTTTTACAATCGCTCTGAGGGATACCTGATGAATGCAGATGTGCGAGACAACAGGATGTCGTACTTCCAGGCGATGGATCAGATGCAGTGGTACTGTGATCCGTGGAGCAACTAGATTTTCCTATGTTTACCATATGAAAAAGGATCCCCGCGGGGATCCTTTTTACATTAACGTGTAGCGCGATACTTATTTAGGAAGCAATACGCTGTCGATCACATGGATCACCCCATTACTTGCATTCAGGTCAGCAGCAGTTACATATGCACTGTTTCCTTTTGCATCCGTGATTTTCACTTTACCATTTTCTACAGATGCAGTGAGTTTACCACCGGCAACGGTTGTAAGTTCTGCTTTGCCACCACCAGCTTTGATGGCCGCGCCTACAGCTTTCGCATCTAATTTACCAGCTACTACGTGGTAAGTAAGGATACCAGTGAGTGCTGCCTTGTTTTCTGGCTTCAGCAGCGTTTCCACTGTGCCAGCCGGAAGTTTTCCGAAAGCATAATTAGTTGGTGCAAAAACATTGAAGGGACCTTTGCCGGTCAGTGTTTCTACAAGGCCAGCTGCTTTCACGGCTGCAACCAGTGTAGTGTGTGCAGGTGAACCTGCGGCTACATCAACGATGTCTTTCTGTTGTGCATTCGCTTTTGTTGACAATACGGCTACAAAAACAAACAATCCTGCAATAATCTTCTTCATACTTTTTTGATTTGATTGAAATAGTTAAGACAAGTGCAACACCAGCAAGCCCATCCGGTTGAGTAAAACACAAATCATTAAAGATTAATTATTCTGTGTTTGAGCTTTTGGTCTTCCTATGCGCATTATGTTCTACAAAACGGCAGAATGGAGAGCAGGCGGTAATTCGGGAAATAAATGTATCTTTGTTCCATTCATATACTCTCTCCGTTCGACTGGACATCCTTCCGTGAAAAGAATTTCTCGTCAATTAAGGTTAGATTATATACCATCTGATCTGTTTCGGATGTTCACTTTTAAAGTTTTATTGTTTTGTTATTTAAAGATTTAGGGCTTATTGAGCCCATTCAAACCGCTTTGGCGACAGAGGGCTATGAGAAGCCTACGCCTATTCAGCAACAAGCTATTCCTGAACTGTTGAAAGGACGTGACCTTTTGGGTTGCGCACAGACAGGTACCGGTAAGACGGCGGCTTTTGCATTACCTATTTTACAGCTCTTACATGAATCAACCGAGCCGCAGCAGCGCAGGGTGGTAAGAGCACTGGTGCTTACGCCTACCCGTGAGCTCGCTATTCAAATTGATGAAAGCTTTAACGCTTACGGAAAGGGATTGAAACTGAAGCATGCCGTCATCTATGGTGGCGTTGCCCAGAATCCCCAGGTGAATGTGTTGAGGGCCGGTATTGATATCCTGATTGCTACACCGGGCCGCTTGTTAGATTTGATGCAGCAGAAACATGTTTCGCTGGATCATATTGAGAAGTTTGTATTGGATGAAGCAGACCGTATGTTGGATATGGGTTTCATTCATGATGTGAAGAGGATCGTGGCAAAGCTTCCTACAGAACGCCAGACCCTGTTCTTCTCTGCAACCATGCCAACAGAGATCGCAAGGCTTGCCAACACCATTTTGCAGAATCCTGTGAAGGTGGAAGTGACGCCGGTATCTTCAACTGCGGAGACCGTAGTGCAAGCGATGTACTATGTTGACAAGGCCGATAAGCGCAAACTCCTGGTGCACCTTCTGAAAGAGGGTGGCATTGAAAGGGTGCTGGTGTTTACCCGGACCAAACATGGTGCGGATCGTGTAACACGCGACCTCAACAAAGCCGGTATTTTTTCCGAGGCTATCCATGGAGATAAATCACAACAGGCGCGGCAACGTGCATTGTCTAATTTCAAGAATGGTAAGTCGAGGGTATTGGTAGCTACAGACATCGCCGCAAGGGGTATCGATGTAGACAACCTGACCCATGTGATCAATTATGAACTCCCGAATGTACCGGAAACATATGTGCATCGTATTGGTCGTACCGGCCGTGCGGGCGCAACAGGAATCGCTTTGAGCTTTTGCGATGCAGAAGAGAAAGAATACCTGAGGGATATCAACCGTCTTGTAAAGGTTGCCATTCCGATTGTGTCTGACCATCCTTTCCATTTGGAAATGGCAAGAGCACCTTTAATGTCTGACCCCAAACCCGGTGGCGCACCAACAATGGCGCGCAGGGGAATGAGGCGCAAAGAGTTTCGACAGCGGTAGGGGAGGCATGGAGGCATAGGGCATTGGGCACTGGCGGGATCCCACCAGTGCCCAATGCCCAATGCCATATGCCTACTGCTGTTGCTGCTGCGCTTGTATCTCTTCCCGCTCTTTTGCAGAGGCGATTTTTTCCATCTGCACGCGGTTGGTTTCTTCGAAGGTCATACCGTCTTCATATCCCACAGATACATACACGTAAAGGTCCTGTCTGGAGGTGCCTTTGTAGCTGCCCTTTACAACGGAGCAGTCTGTAAAGTTGCGGCCCACGGCCAGTTTCACATGCTTGTCTTCTACCCATACATTGTTGGTAGGATCGATGCCGGCCCAACCATAACCCGGTAGCCAGGCTTCCACCCATGCATGTGTAGCGCCTTCCCCGCGCATGCCATTCTTATGCGGGCAGACGTATCCACTGACGTAACGGCAAGGGATGTCCATGGTGCGCAAGATCTGCAGCATCACATGCGCAAAATCCTGACATACACCACTGCGAAGTTCCATGATCTCGTCCACCGTTGTTTCGATGGTGGTGATCCCCTTGGAATAGATGAAGTTTTCGTAAATGTATTTATTGCAATCCTGTACAATAGACGCTACTGATTTCTGTGGATCG
>JBEISY010000163.1:0-5002 GCA_040375175.1 Chitinophagaceae bacterium | reverse complement strand
ATGTATACCGATTTCACCGTGAAGAGATGGATGGATTGAATGAGGATGAAAAATTGAATAAGCTGATTGAATTGAATGTGAAGGAGCAGGTTCTGAACCTAGCCAAAACATCCATCATCCAGCACTCCTGGAAAGAAAACAACTATCCACATTTGCACGGATGGGTGTATGGACTCAATAACGGAATCATCAAACCAATATTGGAGATGTCAGCCGGAACACATATTGATCCGTTGTATGAGTTTGATAACCTGTAGGATTAGTTCGCAGGTCGCAGGTCGCAAGGTCGCAAGGTCGCAGGTTGCGAACTTGCGACCTGCGAACTGCAACCTGAATTTACTTTCGCTTTTTCAGAAATTCCCTGCTAAATTCACTCAACACCAGCTTGCCACTGGTCTCTGCTCTTTCTTGCAGCAATTGATCCCAATGCCCGGTACCTTCCCAGAAAATTTTCTTGAGTTCCGTCATGGCTTCCGGATTGGAAGAGAGCAGGGTTTGCACGAGTCTGTAAACCGCCTCATCCAATGCAGAGATGGATGGGAAAATATCAGCAAACAAATTGTTCTCTTTTGCCCAGGCCGCTGAACGAAAATTGGCAGCATCGATGGTGAGCTGAGAAAAAGCGGAGAGGCCTAGTTTCCTTTCTACTGCGGGCCCCACCACAAAAGGACCGAGGCCAACGGCCAGTTCACTCAACTTTACCTCAGCCTGTTCTGCGGCAAGCGTATAGTCAGCCGCTGCAGCTATTCCAACGCCTCCCCCTACACACTTCCCCTGCACCCTGCAAATCAAGAGTTTGCCCGCTTTACGAATGGCATTGATCACATGCGCAAAGCCCATGAAAAATGTTTTGCCTTCTTCTTCATTGGTGATGGCCAACAGTTCATCAAAATTTGCGCCGGCACAAAACGCTTTCTCACCGTCGCTCTTCAATAAGATCAACCTGGCCTGTTCATTTTCACCAGCTTCACGAATAGCATCGGCCAGCCTCGCCAATTGTGCAGAAGGCATGGAGTTGCCCTTCGGATGAAAGAAAACGATGGTGGCCAATCCGTCTGTCACGTCCAATTTTACATATCCTTCCATACTCATTGCTGATCCAGTTTTTTAACCATCGTCAATATGGTTGCGATGGCCACATGTTCGCCGGTTTCGTCCCGAACTTCCACCAGCCATTTCACAATGCCTTTGGCAATATCCTGTGGTTCCCGTTTCTCCTGCGGGATTTTTTCTTTGCAGGTCAACTGAACCTGGATGGTACTTCCGGCATATACAGGTTTCATGAACCTGCAGTCTTCCAGTCCATAGTTCAGGAGTACCGGTCCTTTCTTCGCATCCACAAACAAGCCGGCTGCTGCAGAAAGAATGAAGTAGCCATGCGCTACCGGTTTATCAAACAAGGTTCCTTCCTGTGAAGTGTGATCCGTATGCGCATAAAAATGATCCCAGCTGACATTCGCGAAATTCACGATGTCTGCTTCCGTAACGGTGCGCTTATGGGTATGGAGGGTATCTCCGATTGTCAACTCTTCAAAATGCTTACGGAAGGGATGCTTCTCGTCTTCCACTGCATCAGCATATTGCTGATACACGCCGGTAATGGCAGTCATGCTGGTGGGTGAGGCCTGTACCGCCACCCTTTGCATATAGTGTTTCACCCCACGGATACCACCCATCTCTTCACCGCCACCTGCGCGGCCCGGACCGCCATGCACCAGCAAAGGCAACGGAGAGCCATGTCCCGTAGATTCTTTGGCATTATGCCTGTTCAATACCAGGATACGGCCATGGTGCGTTGCAGCACCCATTACATATTCCCGTGCGAGAAGATCATCAGACGTAACGATGGAACTGCACAATGATCCCTTGCCCATCCTAGACAGCTCAATGACTTCATCCATATTACGGTAAGGCATAACCGTAGATACCGGGCCGAAGGCTTCTACATCATGTACATCAGTTTCACCAAAGGGTTGGCTATTGACCAGCAACAACGGACTTAGGAAGGCGCCGGTTTTTGCATCCGCGCCCATCACGTTCACGGCATCAAGAGATCCGTATATCAATTGTGAAGAGGCCAGTAGTTTAGTAACCTGCTGCCGCACCTCATCCCGCTGGCCTTGCGAAGCCAGCGAACCCATCCGTACTTTCTCCTGCCTCGGATCTCCGATCACCGTTGCAGATAGGGCAGCAGACACATCTTTCCATACCTGTTCCATCCGGGATTCCGGTACAAATATTCTTCGGACGGCTGTGCATTTCTGTCCGGCCTTCACGGTCATTTCTTTTCTGACTTCTTTTATGAATACATCCCACTCCGGCATTCCAGGTTCCACATCCTGACCCAGCACCATACAATTAAGGGAATCAGCCTCCATCGTAAAGGGAACACTTTCAGCCAGAACACGGGAATTGGCCTTCAAAGAACAACCCGTGGATGCAGATCCCGTAAACGTGACCACGTCTTGTGATCCTACATGGTCCAGCAAATCTCCCGCACTGCCGCAGATCAGTTGCAAAGCGCCTTCGGGTAAAATACCAGAGGCGATGATGGATCTGACCACCGCTTCCGTAAGATATGAGGTGAGGGTGGCTGGCTTCACTACGGCCGGCATACCTGCCAACCAGTTCACGGCACATTTTTCCAGCATTCCCCATACCGGAAAGTTGAACGCATTGATGTGAATGGCTACGCCTTCCTTGGGAACCAGCAGGTGCTGGGCCATGAAGCTATTGCCCTTGCTCAAGTTATGCGGCTCCCCATCCAATGCATAGGGCAGGTCAGGAAATTTCCGACGGAGAGATGCATACGCAAACAGGTTGCCGAAGCCGCCTTCAATATCGATCCAACCATCCGCACGCGTGGCGCCGGTTTTGTAGCTGATCTCGTAAAATTCTTCTTTACGTTCTGTCAGGTAGATCGCGAGGGCCCTGAGCATTCTTCCCCGCTCATGAAAACTCATTTTCCGTAAAGCCGGATTGCCTTTTTTGCGCGCGTAACGCAACATCTCATCAAATGGCAAACCCTTGGTGGTTGCCAGCGCTACCGGTTCTCCGGTCACCGCATTGGTCAACAGCTGGCCATCGCCTTCACCCATATGCCAACCTCCCAAGATGTAATTTCCTAGTTTCATCATATGCAAGCAAATTCCATAATACAATAAGAGCAGAGGGTGGCGGGCAGAGGTCAGTGCATCCTTAAGATTATTTCCCCTCTAAGTCACTATTTCCTGTTGTCAATTTCTGTGCTTAGTCTGCCAAATATCTCAGCGATCGTCCCTACGCCAGGAATATTTACCACTTTATCCTGCTTACTATAGTGTGCCGCAACGGGCAAGGTATCGCGTTTGTAGATTTCAAGGCGATTGCGCTGAATGTTCTCGTCCGCATCGTCTGCCCTGCCTGAAGTTTTAGCCCGGTTGAGCATCCTCGAGACCAGCTCCTCATCCGGCACCTGCAATGCCAGCACCACGCCGATCTCCGTATCCTTGAGTTTCAACAATTTGTCCAACGCCTCGGCCTGCGCAGTGGTCCGGGGAAACCCATCGAACAAAAAGCCCGGCACATCCGGATGGGCATCCAAGGCTGTACTGATCATCCCGATCACCACCTCATCCGGAACCAATTGCCCCTTGTCCATCAACGACTTAGCTTCCATACCAAGCGCCGTTTTATTGGCGATCTCGGCACGGAGAATGTCTCCGGTAGCCAAATGCTTGAAACCATACTGGGTAATAAGCTTCTCAGACTGCGTGCCTTTTCCACTTCCGGGAGGTCCAAAAAGGATTAAATTGAACATGATGCGTTGTCAGGTTTGCGTTGTTTCAAATATAGGCCGAAAATTTAAATAACATTCCTATAACCATCCGTCGGAACTTTATCAACGTAGATTTGTTAAAGAGAGATTATATGAAACAGATTCTGGCCATTATTTTCGTTAGCGTGCTGTTCAGCAACTGTGGGTACGCGCAGCCCGACCGCACCAAAAAATCAACTATGGACAACAAAGATACCACCGGTAAAAAAGTGTACTCCACTACAGACACTTCCAAAGTAGAACTGAAAGATGACGACTGGAAAAATATCCTGACGCCTGAGCAGTATTATATTGCCCGTCAAAAAGGAACCGAGCGCCCCTGGACCAGTAAATTTGAAAAGCACGATGAGATAGGATTGTATCGATGCGTTGCCTGCGGAAATGCTTTGTTCCGTAGCAATACCAAGTTCGACAGCGGTTGTGGCTGGCCAAGTTTTTATGAGCCGGTAT
The DNA here is from genome assembly GCA_040375175.1 of Chitinophagaceae bacterium. Classification (GTDB taxonomy): domain Bacteria; phylum Bacteroidota; class Bacteroidia; order Chitinophagales; family Chitinophagaceae; genus Pollutibacter. The sequence goes on along the minus strand of JBEISY010000163.1, from coordinate 735 downwards.
CAAAAACCAGCATCATTTATACGCCAGATAATACCTTGGGTATGACACGCACAGAAGTACAGTGCGGACGCTGTAAAGCGCACCTCGGCCACGTGTTTGACGATGGTCCTCCGCCGACGGGATTGCGCTATTGCATCAACGGGGTGATACTGGAATTCGAGAAGAAGAAATCATAAGACAAATGAACATTTGTACCATTGTACAATTGTGCAATGGTACAACGGCCCAAATGTTCATTTGTACAAAGCATAAAAAAACTGCCGCAAAAACGATATTTTTTATATACAGTGCAAGTAAATTTACTTCGCCGCTGGCGCAGCCGCAACCTGCTTATCCAACTCAAGGTTCAATACAATGGTAACATCTTTACCTACTACAAGACCGCCAGTTTCAGTTGCACGATCCCATTTCAGGTTGTAGTTGAAACGATCAATAGTAGTAGTTGCTTTGAAACCTGCTTTCGCACCCTTTGAAGTGTTCAGCACACCGCCATGGGTTACCTGAAATACAACAGGCTTTGTGATATCCCTGATGGTAAGGTTGCCTTTAAGCTCATACTTATTGTTGCCCAGTGGCGTGAAAGAAGTGCTTTCAAACTTCATCTGGGGGAATTTTTCTGCATTGAAGAAATCATCACTTTTCAGGTGACCATCCCGGCGATCATTGTCTGTGTAGACAGAACCTACTTCAACAGTGAAACCAATCCTGGCATCAGAAAAATCAGCTTTGGAAGAT
>JBEISY010000139.1:0-5410 GCA_040375175.1 Chitinophagaceae bacterium | reverse complement strand
TTGCACAGAACCTGGAGATCGAAAAGATCAGTGAGTTCAAGGACGGATATGCCGTAACGAAGTATCGCAACAGGACAAAATCCGGTGGATTCGGTAAAGACCCGGAGAAGACCTTCAGTGATATTGATTTCCCTGTATTTCGTTTGGCCGAGATGTACCTGGTCTATATGGAAGCCGCTGCAAGGACCAGCAGCAATGTGGCACAAGCGGTTACCTATGCGAACCTGCTGCGCGCACGCGCTTATGGCAATACGTCGGGCAATATTGGTACACCCAACCTTACCGCTGATTTTGTGTTGGATGAACGTGCAAGGGAATTATATTGGGAAGGATTCCGCAGGTCAGACCTGGTCCGTTATGGCAAATTCACTGATGCCACTTATCTCTGGCCCTGGAAAGGCGGTGTAAGAAATGGTACCGGTGTTGATGCCTTCCGCAGGTTGTATCCGATTCCAACAACGGAAGTTGGTTCCAACCCGAACATCAAACAAAACCCTAATTATTAATTTTCAATGTCTTCAGGTATGAAATATTTTAAATCAATCCCTTTTGTTCTTGCCCTGGCATTGATGCTGGGCAGCTGCGAGAAGCAGGAGAATAAGATCTTTTTCGAAGGAGGCACGGAACCGGTACTGACCGCTTCCAAATCTGCGTTGGCACTGAGTCCCACAACAGAATCCGAGGAAGCGATCCGATTCAACTGGACAAATCCTAACTATCTGTTTACAACAGGCGTGAGTTCACAGGATGTAAACTATACGCTTGAGTTAGATACCCTGGGTGGTAACTTTAAAAGTGGTGCAAAGTCCAGCCAGAGCATTTCCCGTGACCTCTCTAAAAGCTTTACCGGCCTTGAGCTGAATTCGCTTTTAGGTAATACAATGCTATTACAGTTTGGCAGACGGTATACCATTGAAGCACGTGTTATCAGTTCACTTGCTGGCAATGCAGTACCACTGACCTCCAACAAAGTCAGCTTCACCGCTACACCATATGCACCTCCGCCAAAAGTGCCCGTGCCAGATGCTGGAACCTTGTGGGTAACTGGTGATGCATTTAACTCTGGTTGGTCAAACCCACTGGGCACACCTTTTGATGTAGCCCAGAAGTTTACGAAAGTGTCCAATACCGTGTATGAACTGGTGGTCCAGATGAAAGGGGGCGGTGCATACAAAATGATCCAGGAGCAGGGCAATTGGGGTACACAGTACCATATGCTGAATGGCGGAACCTGGGAAGGTGGAAACCTCGAGAAAAAAGATGCTGATCCTGCATTTCCCGGTGCGCCTACAACAGGTACATACAAGATCACTGTGAATTTCCAGACTGGTACATTCAGAGTTGTTAAACAATAATCCGACTTAAATACATCAATATGCGTATTAAGAATATTCTACTATTTACTGCGGTAGCGGCGCTGGGCTTCACAGCCTGCGATAAGCTGGATCCCCTGCCCCAATACGGTCTGGGTGTTGATCCCGTTGCTTCTGTTTCTTCCACTACGGTTGCTCCGCCGCCGGCTGACAGCCTGAAGGATGCGTTGACAGTAAGCTGGACAAATCCCGAATATGCTGCAGATACCAACACCTTAAAATACATCGTACAGATCGATTCAGCCGGAAGAAACTTCAGTAAGGCGTCCGTGCGTGAAGTGATCGGTAAACGAAGCACTACCTATACTGCTCGTGAACTGAATAACATCATGCTGGCATGGGGCTTTGAATTCAACAAGGCATATGACCTGGATGTACGCGTGATCTCGTCTTATGCTAATAATAACGAGAAGCGTAATTCAAATATCATCAAGATCAAAGGAACACCTTACAAAATTCCTCCACGTGTTGCGCTTCCTACCTCAGGTAAACTATTTCTGGTGGGTGATGCATCAGAAGGTGGGTGGAACAATCCTGTTCCCGTTCCAAAACAGGAGTTTACACGCCTGGATGAAACCACTTTCGCGGGTATTTTCAATATGAAAGGTGGTAAGCAATACCTCGTGTTGCCCGTAAACGGTAACTGGGATAACAAGTATTCTGTTGCAAGTAACTCAGTGCCCGGTTTAAGTGCCGGTGGTGATTTCAGGTTCAATGCTTCGGATAACTTCCCCGGCCCTGCAACAGATGGTTTGTATAAGATCACTCTCGACTTTCAGTCAGGTAAATTCAAAGTGGAACCTTTCACACAGCAACATGGCCTACCCAACAGTTTGCATATGGTAGGTGGGGCAACACCTGGTGGATGGGATAATCCAAACTCCAATGCCGCGATTGCTGCGGCACAGACTTTCACCAGACTGAATTCAACCACCTGGGAGATTCCAACACTTGCTTTGAAAGCAAATGAGAAATTCCTTCTCCTTCCTGAATCAGGAAACTGGGGCAAGAAATTTGGCGAGGGCGCAAAATCTGGATTGATCGTTCCCGAAGGCGCTGATATTCCTTCACCAGGAGCTGGTAACTATAAGATCACGGTGAACTTTGCGGATAATACCATTAAATATGTCAAGCTTTAATTAGCTATTTGCTATTAGCTAATAGCTATTTTTTTTACCTCTACCCTCTGCCCCTTTTTCAGTCTTTACCTTTTTCCTCCCGGCCTCCTTCAGTGCTTTGTCGATGATCCATTCCAGTTGCCCATTGATGCTCCGAAAATCGTCTGCAGCCCACTTCTCGAGGGCTGCAAACGTTTGTTCATCGATCCTTAATATAAACGACTTCTTACTCAAAACGGGTTATTGATAAAGGGTTCCGGTATTAAGGATGGGCGTGGCACCTTTCTCACCACAAAGCACCACCATGAGATTGCTAACCATCGCGGCTTTTTTATCTTCGTCGAGGTGTACGATCTCTTTTTTCGATAAAGCTTCCAGCGCGAGTTCCACCATACCTACGGCACCTTCAACGATCTTGGTCCGGGCAGCAACGATGGCAGAAGCCTGCTGGCGTTGCAACATCGCACCGGCAATCTCGGGTGCGTACGCAAGGTGGCTGATCCTCGCCTCTGCGATGCGGATACCGGCCGCACCTCCACGCTCGTTCAATTCCTCTACCAGCATGGCCGTTACTTTTTCACCGCCTTCACGAAGTGTGATCTCTGCAGTGGCATCTTCCATGTTATCGTATGCGAAACTCACGGCGAGGTGCCTGATAGCCGCCTCACTCTGGATCTTCACGTAGTTGAAATAATCGTCTACCTCAAAGGCTGCCTTATATGTATCATTCACCTGCCACACGATCACCGCTGCGATCTCAATGGGGTTACCCATTTTATCGTTCACCTTCAACCGCGTGCTCTCCAGGTTGTTCATCCGCAAAGAGTACTTCGCCTTGCTGAACAATGGATTCACAAACAGCAATCCGTTTTCTTTAATGGTGCCTACATACTTACCAAAGAAAGTAAGGACCACGGAAAAATTGGGCTGGATCACCACCAATCCCTTGAATAGAAATACGGCCGCCACAAAAAGAAGGATGCCTGAAAAAACACTGAGGGCCTGGTCACTACCACTGATGATCAAAAATGCACCGGCAATCATTGAACCAATGGCCAGCAGCAGGGCCAGGTATCCGGACATCGGTCTGCGTATCTTTTCCATAATGTTAAATTGATATTAATATGATATCAAATATAGTATACGGGTTGCATACGGCGCAAAGTTTTTGCACAGGCTATAAGGATCGCATTCCGACTACACAGGAATACCTTATATTAGTGAAGTAAATCAACTGCCTATGCAACGCATTGTTGTGACCATCATATCCCTCCTCCTCATTGCCGCCTGTAACCAGGCGAAAAAAGAAACGGAAGCCGTGAAGTTGCCCAGTTTTGAATTGGTCAAGATGGACAAGTTCCACTTCAAATCATTTGTAGACTGTAACATGGCCGAAGCCTGGATCGGCGATACGTTCCGCATCTTCCCGGGTAAATATGGTGAAGATCCTTTGTGGGGCTATGCGGAAGAACTGGAATTTGGCGATGGTCGGAATGCCATTGAAGCATTCAAACTGGAATACGAAAAGTTCACTGATCCCATCATGCCCAAAAACGCACCACCCGGCACTCCGGGTCTGCATGGTGCGGTGTGGTTTGAAACCGTGTACCAGGATCCCAAAGATGCCACAGGTAAAACGCTTTATGCTGTTTACCACAATGAGAATTATCCTTCAACGCTACCTTACGACAGTGCAACGGGCGAAGGATATATTGACCACAAATGGCCACAGGGCTTAACGGGCCCCACCTCCCCTGCTGCGGTGTGCAGGATCGGGGTGATGAAGTCTTCCGATGGCGGTCATAGCTGGAGCAACCGTGGGCTGTTCATCGAGGACCTACAACCCAGACTGACGTTGAAACCGCACAATATTTCCGAGACCTTTGCCGGCGGCGTGGGCGATCCTTCGGCCGTGGCCAGTGGTGATTACCTTTTCTTATTCTATGGTGAGTACGGTTATCCCGGCGTATATGATTCGGCAAGTTTTGATCCCGATAAAGAATGGGCAGGACAATGCATCAGCGTGGCAAGGATTGCACTGAAAGATCTTGATGATCCGCAAGGCAAGGCCAAACGATGGGATGGCAAGGCCTTTGAAGCTTCATGGAATGGCATCGGTATGCCCATCAACAGTTTACAAATTCCCCGCGCGGAAGGCGGCGGACCTCAAAGTTCACCCACAGGTGGTTTTCACTGGGGGCCTTCGGTAAGTTGGAATACCTACCTTAATTGCTGGGTGATGCTGATGGGCAAGGTTACCGGTACTACATGGAAAGGCAGCACACTGTGGATCTCTTTCAATATGAATAAGGATCTTACCATTGGCGACAATGCACAGCAGTGGAGCAAACCTCAAATGCTGCTGGATCGGGGTCCGGGCCATATCGTCTGGTATCCTTCTCTGCAACCCATGGATACGAAGGAAGACATCGAGAACAAATACACCTGCCTTCGCCTCGGAAGGGAAGCTCGCTTCTTTTTTAAGGATATGTATAAAGTGAATGGTAAGGATACCAGCGAGTATATCTCGGAATACAAGATCCGCTTTAGCAAATGATTTATAGCGACTCTCTTCGCTTAACCCTTTAAAGGACGGGAGGAATTCTCCTGGCAACCATCATCAGGTCTGCCAACACTATTGCCGTGACGGCTTCCAAGACCGGGGGCACACGCAAGGCAATGCAGAGATCATGCCTTCCCTTAACTGCGAAGGCCTCTTTCACACCGGTTTCCCAATTCAGTGTGAACTGTTCTTTGGGTGTAGATGAAGTGGGCTTGATGGCAATGCGAAACACAAGCGGATTGCCATTGCTGATGCCTCCTACAATACCACCAGCGTGATTGGTTGCGGTTTCACCTTCCATATTATTGATGACATCATTGTGGTCTATACCAAACATTTTTGCTGCTGCGAAGCCG
>JBEISY010000283.1:0-3609 GCA_040375175.1 Chitinophagaceae bacterium | reverse complement strand
GGCCTTGTTGGTCGTCATCTTCCATGATGGACCCCACCTTCACGATGAGTCTTAATTCTACTTTTTTCTCTGGCTTTGCATTTTCACGAATGTAATAGGTGAGTCCGTTGGGGAGGGTACCTTTTTTTACTTTCGGATCCCAGCCCAGATCCTGGGCCATGGTGCTTACGGTTAGTGTGCATAGGCTGATGAACAGCAGGAGCAGGTTTCTTTTCATATGTGATAATTAGCGAGTAATTTAGACGATATAATTTTTTATGACGATCGGTATCATCAATGGTCCGAATCTGAACCTCCTTGGGATCAGAGAGCCTCAAATATACGGGAATCAGGGATTTGATTCTGTTTTTGAATCCCTGCGCAGCCAATTTCCGCAAGTTGATTTTGTTTACTTCCAATCCAACGTGGAGGGCGAATTGATTAACAAAATTCAGGAGCTAGGGTTTAGTGCTGAGGGAATAGTTTTTAATCCTGCTGGTTATACGCATACCTCGGTGGCACTGGGAGACGCCATTGCGGCCATTAAGGCTCCGGTTATTGAGGTGCATATCTCCAATGTGCATGCCCGTGAAGATTTCCGGAAGATTTCCCATATTTCTGCCAAATGTGTGGGCAGCATCAGTGGGCTGGGGGTGAGGGGATATGCGCTGGCGGTGGAATACATTGTTGGAAATCAATCATTCTGACATTCAATCATTCAGACAGACGGAAGTTGATAACCAGCTTATCTGGATACCAACTCCTGATTGTCTGAATGACTGAATGATTGACTGCCAATCCTGGTCACTGTTCCTTCATTTAGGAATTGTGGATAGTTGTCTTTTCCAAGGTACTGGGAAGGGTAGTAGATGGTTCCCCATCGCCGGGTATATGGATTATAAAACGGGCGGAATGTGTTTTGGGAATACACCGATTTTCTGCTTCCATCTGTTGTTATATACTTTCCAGTGTATTACCGTATAAAGGTCCTACTTAGTTTGTGAATAAACTGATAAGGAAAACCGAAAGAAACGGTAAGAATAAAGGCCAGATCTGTTCAAATTTTGTTAACCCATTTTCGTTATAGGTAGAGAATGGTACCTTGTGTACAAATTCAAGAACCATGAAATCCATTAGCTTATTTTCTGCGTTCCTGTTTTTAAGTATTACCCTGGTTGCTCAACCATGGGAGAGTTATCTCATTTCCGTTAAGGGCGATACCATCAACTGTTTAGACATGAAGAAACTGAAGCAGGGTAGGTGGGTGGTGAAGGTAGAGGCCCTGAGGGGCGAGCCGGGTTATGAAGAAGAGGGTGAATTTCTTGACAGTAAAAAAGAAGGACTGTGGCGCAGATATAACCTGACCGGGGATTTGCTGGCCGTTGAGAACTACCGTTGGGGTTTCAGGGATGGCAAACAAATGTACTTCACACCCATCGGCGATCTGCTCAGGGAAGAAGCCTGGCGTGCCGTAAATCCTGAAAATCCATATGATACCATAGAAGTTCCGGACCTGAATAATCCTGCATACAACGTTACCAAGGTAATCAAGCAAGACGCTTCCGAAATCAGGCATGGCACCTGGAATTATTATGATCCTACCACGGGCAGGATCATGAAAACAGAAAGTTTCAATTATGGTATGAAGCTGGATGCGCTGGGCAGACCTATTATGGACACCACGGGCAATGCCGCAGCCAAACCAGTAAAGCCGACGTCCACTACACCTGCCAAAAAACCGGCTGCAGTAGAAGAATGGGAGAAGAAGCAGAATGGTAAAAAAGAAGTTAAAGTCAGGGACGGCCGCACTACGCCAGGGGGTGGATAGGATAATTAAACCCCGGATATTTCGTTTAATAGGTTCACAATTCCCCTTCTATGAAAACAAGAATCCTTGTATTGGCTACAATCCTGTCAGCCTCAACATTTTACAGTTGTTCTAAAGATGATTCTCCTGATAACACAACGCCTCCGGATGACCTGACCGCACAGGAACTTACGGCTGCGCGGATTCAGTCTGATCTGGTATTTGACGATGTTTCTTCTGAAGTGTTGCAGGTCACGCTGAATGGCACCACCGGTGCCGCTACCACAACAAGCTCTGCCTGTGCCACGGTAACCATCAGCCCGCAGGACCTTACAACCTGGCCTAAAACCATTACTATCGACTATGGATCAACCGGTTGTACCGGTATCAATGGCTGGGTGCGTAAAGGTAAGATCAGTTACACCCTCACCAAGCTTCCACGTGAATCTGGTGCGGTAGTTAATGTGAGTTTCGATAATTATTCCGTCAACGGATATAAACTGGAAGGCAGTTATTCCATCACCAACAATGGATCCACAGATGCAAATCTGAACATTACAACCAGGCTGGTGAATGGAAAGATCACTTATCCCGATGGCAAATGGTATACCCGAACAAGCACGATAACTTGGCAGCAGGTTGCTGGCTCGGCTACGGCTTCTGTTTTGGACGATGAGTTCAATGTTACCGGCGAGGCCGTGATTAAGTCGTCTGCAAATAATGAATTGATCACCAGTTCTAAAACGCCTTTACTGCGTAAGGTGACCTGCGGAAATTTTGTATCCGGAAAATTAAATGTTGCCTACAATGGTATCGCTGGTGTGCTTGATTTTGGTGGCGGAGCTTGCGATAAGAACGCTACGCTTAGTTTAGGTACGCGTAATTACGAAGTAACACTTCCATAGTAGCCATTAGCTAGTAGCTAAATCTTCGCTTGTTTTTTCTTACTGGAGAAATCCACTTCAAGGTTATGCCCGATGATCACATCGCCAAAGTCTGCTTTGATATTCATTTTGTTTCCGCCACTTCCTGCATTGCCGATATAAAGCTTATCGAATTTCGGACCGTTTTTGTCGTCATTCTTCCCCTGTTCCTTGATATCAAACCCCGACTTATTGGTGAAATCCCCAAAGCTGGTTTTTACGGTAACGGCTGAGGAAAGATTGTTAGGGGTATTCACATAGAGATTGGAGTAAGAGGATCTGATGTTAATGTCTTTCACGTTATTGTCTACATTCAAACGGATCTTATCGCAGAACTCAAACCTTGCTTCTATGTTTCCATTCAGGTTCTTGATGCTGCCCTTGGAGAATTTGATCGTGACTTTCCCACCATTCATGGCATCGATCCACGCTTCTCCAAATTCCACATTGATATCCCTGACCTGTGCGAGTGACCCAGCAGTGAGGCTGCCGAACTTGCTGGTGAGTGTCACCGCAGCCTTCATATCCGGAATCATCATTGCGCCGAAAGAGTTTGTAGCATTCAGTACAGTAGTAGCAGGCATGTATACCACATAGTTGATAGACATGCTGGTTTCTTTGTAGTCTTTTTTGTTTCCTTTATTCCAATTGCCTTTCTCATTGTTCATGCGCGTACGGAAGTAAACGGTATTGCCGCTCTTGCTGTCTTCGATGTAAATGCTATCGAGGATGGTTTGCGCAGCATCTTCCGTATTGGCTTTAGCGATGATGGTTACATCCACCTTGATCTCGTTTTTGTTCCAGGTTGTGACCTTTAGTTCACCGAACTGGTTGTTCAGGTTTACGTTATCACCGCCACCAAGGGGGTAGGTTTTGCTGTACGATTTTGTCTTTTCTGCG
>JBEISY010000378.1:0-2746 GCA_040375175.1 Chitinophagaceae bacterium | reverse complement strand
TCCACATTAAACCCTCCCCCTAAACCCTCCCCCTAAACCCTCCCCCTAAACTCCCCCCTACTCCTCCGCTCTCGCCGATCCCGCGTCTATCAGCCTTCCAAAGAAGATGGCATTCATGAACAGCTTGGTACCGCCCAGCCAGAAGGCCCGGAAGTTCGGGTTGTCTGCGATGTGGATCACCCGGCCGCTGCCAACACTCTGCACCACTACCGCGGCTGATTTCTTGATGGCATCGTAATTCTCCCTGCTCACCCAGCCGCTCTGCAATGGCGCCGCGCCATATTGGAAGGGCGTCGCAAAGGGATTTTTGGTCTTCTCGAGGAACACCCGGTTGGCCTTGAACATGCTCACCGTTGGCCTGCTGTATCCGTATGCCAGCGGATGACTCAGGTCCACATCGGCCCCAAAAATGGCACCACTCACCTGCTGCGCGCCTTCTATCTGCTCCCGGTCAGTGTAGCTCAGTTTCCCGGTGCTGTCCAGTGGATTCTTGGTCTTTTTAAAATTCACCGTGGTGAGTCCGCTGCTTACGGCCCAGTTGATGGCCTCCTCAAGGACAATAAGATTACCACCGCCCTGCACCCAGGCCTTCATCTTCGCGGCATTCAACTCTGCGTAGTTGCCACCCACCATGATGATGGTATTGTATTTCGATGGATCGATGCGGTTAAAGGTTCCCTGCTCCAAATGAGTAGAAGGAATGTTCATGCGCTGGTCCAACAAATGCCACACCTCGCCGGCATCCGTAGCGTTTACACCTGCACCAACGATCATCGCAACATTGGGCCTGCTCGCCACCATCATCTTGCTGCTGCCGAGATCGCTGCCACGCACTACATTTCCTGACTTCACACTGTACACCGTCACACTATTCTTTGTTCCGATGGATTTCACGAGGTCAAACAACTGCTCCGGCGTCTGCCGCTGTAAAGCCACCGGAATCGTGAGCGTTCCATAACTGAACTTCCGAACCCCCTGATCCGTCTCTATTTCAAATGGCACCGTTGCCACACGCACCAACACGCCAGCTTCCTGTAATGCATACAAAGCCTTCGGAGCCAGCAATTCATTCCAATCTAACAGGTACGCATAGTCGCTTTTTGTTGCGGGCATCAACGCAGCAGGAACTGCTGCGTTGGTTATTGGGTTACTAAGTATTTTGTTATTGAATACTGTGGCGTTGAGTTCTGCATATTCCAACCCAAATGCCAGCGGCATGGTCCAGGCCGTGATGTCGTAAAACAAACTGTCCTGGTACTTCAAGGTCTTATCGAAAATACCATGGATCAGCCTGAACTGCGGTTGGTTGGCAGGTACCACATAGGCATTGCCCTTTGTGAAGTTCACACCATCTGCGTTGAGGTCCGTATTCAGTGCATATACTTCGATCTGGTGACGCAGCAGCATCTCGGCAAAGAGGGCCGATTTCGTTTTATCTTTTTCACTGCCGAAGACAAATCCTTTCACGGGTGCTGCAGCAGCTTCGGTCATCGCTGTTTTATAAAATTCCCGCTGCCAGTTTAAAAAATCTTTACGCAATTGCCTTGCACCTTCCATGGTTGACAGTGCAGTGGTGAACTGGTTGCGAATGGTGAATGGAAAACTGAGCACGCCGTTGGACGTTTGTTGTACATGGCCGCGTGAGCTGGCTTGCTCAAATAAAATACCGATGGCACCATTCACATCAGGATAGGTTGATCCTTTGCCATAATAAAAATCATCATAGTTCTCTTTGGTAAAATATAGTGATCCGATCTTATCCAGATATTGCGCATGAAACTTTGCGAGCTTACCCGTGAGTTCCTGGTTCTTCAATGGTGTGATGGGATTCACACGCGAAGGAACACCGGGTTGAAAAAAGAAGGTGGCATTACTGCCTTGTTCATGATGGTCGGTAAGAATATTCGGCTTCCAGAGATGAAACCATTTCAACCTGTTTTGGCTCTCCACATGAACCGCCGGAAGCCAGTCCCGGTTCAGGTCAAACCAATAGTGATTAAACCTTCCACCCGGCCACACTTCACTGAACTCACGAGAGTTGGGATCACTGACAAGGTTCTTGCTTTTATGTTGGTTCACCCAGGTGGAAAAACGCTGCAAACCATCAGGGTTAAACGATGGATCGAAGAGGATCACTTCATTGTTCAACAGGTCCTCGATCTCAGGTCCTTGCGCCGCTGCCAAATGGTAAGCGGTAAGAAGTGCAGCATTGGCACCACTGGGCTCGTTGCCGTGAATGCTGTGCCCGATCCACACCACGATGGGCATGTTATCTGTATTCAATCCACCGGAATTCGCCGGATCCGTCAGTTGTACATGTTGCTTTCGGATCTGCTCCAGGTTATCATGGTTCTTTTTAGCGGTAATGATCAGCAATACCTGGGGCCTGCCTTCGTAAGTGAGTCCCATCGTTTCCAGCTTGATCCGATGGGGTGCCGCCGCTGCCAGGGCTTTCATGTAGTTCACCAGCCTGTCGTGCGTCACATGCCATTCCCCCACCTCGTGATAAATCACGTCTTTAGGTTTTGGGATCGATGGATCATAGCTGACGCCGGCGGGCAGATAGTAGCTAAGGTCCTGAGAAACAGCGACGAGGGGGAGAAGAAAAGCAAGGGCGAGGAAGAGTTTTCTCATACTAATCATTTGGGATGGAAAGATAATTGTTTTAGGGGGAGTGTTTAGGGGGAGCGTTTAGGGGGAGTGTTTAGGGGGAGCGTTTAGGGGGAGTGGTTAGGGGGAGTGTTTA
>JBEISY010000404.1:0-2495 GCA_040375175.1 Chitinophagaceae bacterium | reverse complement strand
GATGGTTTTTGTTGATTGGTTTGATCCGGCTTATAAAGCTGGCGGTCCCATCCGTACCACCGTCAATATGGTTAGGCAGCTAAGTCCATACTACCATATTGATGTTGTTACCAGTGACAGAGACTTGCATGACGCTAATCCCATGCCCGGTGTAGAGTCTGACCAGTGGATTGGATATTGTGAGAATGTAGAGGTTTTTTATTGTAGTTCAGACAGGATGAAATATAGAAGTATCCTGAATCTGATAAAGGATAGAGATCCGGATACGATCTATTGCAATGGCATGTATTCCCTGCACTTCACCATTTTCCCATTGTTGATGAAGAGGCTGGGTGTAATTAAAGTACCTACTGTACTGGGGCCGCATGGAATGCTCAGGCCCTCAGCATTACAGTTCAAACCCACAAAAAAGAAAGTATTCCTGGCAGCACTCAGGGCTGGTGATTTTCTGAAGGGAATTGTTTTCCATGCTACAGACGAAGAAGAGGCGAAAGATATCAAATCTCAGTTTTCTCATGCAGCGGTATCTACGATCATTGATATGCCGCCAGTTCTGCCTGCTTTGACATCTGCCATAGAGAAGAAAAACCTACATTTGCGGATTGCTTTTGTAGGCAGAATCCATCCCATCAAAAACCTGCTTTTGGTTTTGGATATTCTGGAGCAGTTGAAGGGGGAGGTGACGCTTGAGATTGCCGGTGTTATTGAAGACAAGGCATATTGGAATGAATGCCTTCGTAAGATCAGTAAACTGCCTGCGACTATACAGGTCTTCATGAGGGGGGAAATGGGACATGAAGCAGTACTTGAGTTGGTCCAGAATGCGCATATTCTCTTCCTTCCTACCAAAGGTGAGAATTTCGGGCATGCCATACTGGAGGCTCTGGCAGCAGGAAAACCAGTTGTGATCAGTGACCAAACGCCATGGAGAAATCTTGCGGAATCCTATGCCGGATATGATCTGGCGTTGCAAGGGTTGCCACGGTTTCGTGAGGTTTTGCAAGCGTTTGTAGATATGGATCACGACCAGTATACAAACTGGTCAGTTGGTGCAAGAAACTACCTGGAAAAGAAACTGGATCACGATAGCGTGATCCAAGGTTATAAAAATTTATTTGGTTGAATATGTACATCCTTGGATTGAATGCGTTTCATGCTGATTCATCGGCAGCTATTTTTAAAGACGGATTGATGATCGCTGCTACTGAGGAAGAGCGATTTACCCGGATAAAGCATTGGGCAGGGTTTCCTGTTCAGGCTGTGAGATTTTGCCTTAGAGAAGCAGGGATAAGCCTTAGTGAGGTGTCCTATATAACCATCGGCAGGGACCCGCGGGCTAAGTTCATGAGTAAGTTAAATTACCTGCGGAAGAATCCTTCACTCGTACTTGGTGCGGTGAAACGTTGGAAGAATACACAGGAGGTTACCAGCCTTGAGAAATTATTTCTTCAGGTTGACCCCGCTGCAGACCTTCAGGCATTGAAAGAAAAGATCCGGAATATAGAGCATCACAGAAGTCATCTTGCATCTGCTTTTTTTGCCTCGCCTTTTGAGGAAGCTGCTGTTTTGTCTATCGATGGTTCAGGTGACTTTACCACAACAATGATTGGTATTGGCAGTGGCACCAAGATCGAAGTGTTGGACAGTGTGGATTTTCCGGTTTCTTTAGGACTCTTCTATACGGCTTTCACCCAGTATTTGGGGTTTCCGCATTATGGAGATGAGTATAAAGTAATGGGCCTTGCACCCTATGGTGAGCCAAAGTATATGGATAAGATCCGGAATATTATTAAGTTTTTGCCCAACGGTCTATATGGTTGGGATGATCGTTATTTTGTTGCACCAACTAAAGCAGGGTTTGAATACAGAGATAGTATTCCATCAGTTGGAAATCTTTTCTCAGATTATTTTGTTAAACAGTTTGGTCCGGCAAGGCAGAAGAATGAAGAGTTAACGCAGTATCATAAAGACCTGGCCAGTTCAGTCCAGCGAGTCACTGAGGAAATTATTTTCTTTCTCCTGAAGGAGTTAAGGAAAAGAACCGGAATGAAGAATGTTTGTATTGCAGGGGGTGTTGCACAGAATTCAGTGGCTAACGGGAAACTTGCAGCGGAAACCGGCTTTGAAGGTGTTTATATTCCATCTGCAGGGCATGATGCGGGTATTTCAATGGGTTCTGCTTTGTATTTTTATCACCATGACCTGGGCAAACCGAGAAACCCGGCGATATATTCTGCCTATACCGGCATCCGCTTCAGCAATGAGGAAATTGAACTGGTTTTGAAAGAGAGAGGGATACAATACCGGAGGCTAAATGACGAGGAATTGTTTGATGTGGTGACTGATAAATTAATTGAGCCAGGTGTGGTTGGATGGTTTAACGGAAGGGCAGAGTTTGGACCGAGGGCTTTATGCAATCGTTCTATAATCTACCATTGTAAGGATAAAAGTGTAAACCAATGGTTGAATAAACGCTTGAAGAGAACGGAATTCAT
>JBEISY010000400.1:0-2510 GCA_040375175.1 Chitinophagaceae bacterium | reverse complement strand
TCTTTCGCTGTTGTTCACTCACTGCTTGCATAATTTCAAATCTCTCAATCTCTTAATCTCTATATTTTGTCTCCCAACAATGCTATCAACACCACCGGCAGATAGATATACGAACTAAACATAACCCTTCTTGCAGCCTTCACATCCATATCCCGGTAAAGCCTTACACACTGCACAATCATGAACAGGTTTGCCAAGGCTACAATGATCAGTGATACCCAACCGGTCATGCTCCAGGCCCAGGGAAGTACACCCAGGGGAACCAGGATCACAGAATACAATAAGGCCTGCACCGCTGCATACTTGGTTGGTCCGCCCTTGTCTGGAAGCAACTTAAACCCGGCACGCGCATAGTCGTTATACGCCACCCAGGCGATTGCCCAGAAATGCGGGAACTGCCAGAAAAACTGGATCGAAAAAAGGATCCATCCTCCGATGCTCAGTTCATCCGTTCCTGCTACCCAGCCGATCAGGCAGGGAAGCGCGCCGGGAATCCCGCCTACCAGTACAGCAATAGAGTGTTTCTTCTTCAATGGCGTATAAACAAAGGCATACAGGAAAAGGCTAAAAGCCGAGATCCCTGCAGAAAGCCAGTTGAAATAATACCCCATCATGATCACACCCACCGCGCCGGCGATCAGTGCGAAGGTCCAGCCCTCATCTACACTCATCCTCCCGGCTGCTACGGGTCGGCTAGCGGTGCGCTTCATCAGCGCATCGGTATCCTTCTCCACTACCTGGTTAATGGCATTGGCTGATCCTGTGATCAGCATACCCGCTGCAAAAAGTAAAAGAACTGATGGCCAGTAGAATGAAATGTTTGGCGCGAGCAAGTAACATACCACTGAGGAAAATACCACCGTGAAGCTTAAAGTAAACTTCATCAGCTGGCCATAATCCTTCAACTTCTGCTTCACAGGGTTTACCTGCGCAGCTCCTTCTTTATCATTCACTGTTGTCAAATATCTGTTTCGTCCGGAGACGAACGGTTTTAATGATGTGATTCATTTGGACCTACCGGCTCGGTTTGAGGGATGAAATCCCTTCCGTCCTTACCATAATCATATGCCCAACGATGAACCTCAGGAATCTCACCAGGCCAGTTGCCGTGACCAGGATTGATAGGCGTTGTCCATTCCAATGTTGCAGCGCCCCATGGGTTTTCTGTCTTCAGCTTCCTGCCTTTGAAAATAGAATAGAAAAAGTTGAATACCAGCAACAGCTGCGCTGCAAACACAATCATCGCTACGGTGCTGATGAACCTGTTCAGCTCAACAAACTGTTTGAAACTCTCCCAGTTTGAATAATCATAGTAACGGCGAGGCATACCCGCAAAACCCTGGTAGTGCATTGGCCAGAAGATCAGGTATGCACCCGCCAGCGTTACCCAGAAGTGAATGTATGCCATGGTATTGTTCAGATACCTGCCGTACATTTTGGGGAACCAATGGTTAAGACCCGCGAACAAGCCGAAGAAGGAAGCAACACCCATTACAATATGGAAGTGCGCCACCACAAAATATGTATCGTGCAGGTGAAGATCCAAAGTAGAGTTACCGAGGAAGATACCTGTAAGACCACCGGAGATGAACAGGCTCACAAAGCCGATCGCATACAGCATGGCTGGTGTGAAACGAAGATTACCTCTCCAGATGGTAGTTAACCAATTAAATACTTTTACTGCCGATGGGATCGCGATCAATAGGGTCAGCAATACAAAGAATGCACCCAGGAACGGATTCAATCCGGTGACAAACATATGGTGTGCCCAAACCAGGAAGGCGAGGATGGTGATCGCAAACAGCGAAACGATCATCGCGAGGTATCCGAAGATAGGCTTACGTGCATTCACACTCATCACCTCGGAAACCATACCCATGGCTGGCAGCAGGATGATATATACTTCGGGGTGACCAAGGAACCAGAACAAGTGCTGGAACAGGATGGCACTACCGCCTTCATTAGGAAGAATCTCTCCTTTCACCACAATGTCAGAAAGATAGAAGCTGGTGCCGAGGTTCCTGTCGAACAACAACAAAATCGCGCCTGACAACAACACAGGGAAACTCAATACACCCAATACCGCGGTAAAGAACAAAGCCCATACCGTCAGGGGCAACCTCGTCATGCTCATTCCTTTGGTACGCATGTTGAGGATGGTAGAGATATAGTTCAAGCCACCCAGAAGTGATGATACAATGAACAATGCCATCGACACCAACCAGAGGTCCATCCAAATTTTAGAACCTTAAGAAGCCTGACCCAGTGCACTTAACGGGGGATAGATCGTCCAACCACCTGCTGCAGGTCCAGTCTGTACGAAAAGGGAAGCGAACATCACAATAGATGCACCAAAGAAGAACCAGTAAGATAACATGTTCAACATCGGAGAAGCCATATCCCTTGCACCGATCTGTAAAGGAATGAGCAGGTTCGCAAAGGTTCCGCTCAAACCGGCAGTCAATACAAAGAACACCAGAATGGTTCCGTGCATGGTTACCAGTGCATAG
>JBEISY010000081.1:0-7141 GCA_040375175.1 Chitinophagaceae bacterium | reverse complement strand
GCGGAGCACTGCTTCTGTCGCGCCCATCATCGATAGTACGGGTCGCTTGCCCTCAAATGATACCCTTTGAGATTGCGTTATGATAACGGTAAAAGGACTCCCCTGAGCGCCTGCTGCACGCGCCTCGTCAAAATCCTGGGTGATGTCGAATACAAAATTGTAACTGCGCATATCGCCGAGCAGGCGGAAAAAACATCGTTCATTAAATTTCACAAACTCCTTGGCGATCCGCTTGGGATTGAACTCTGGCCGGTTCATGTATTTTTGGATGAACACATCTCCGGGGATGCCGGCAATATGTTCTTCCACCAGGGTGTGATCATCTACAAGATAATTGATCCAATATGGGGAGAGCATGTGCTCCAGTTCAAGACCAAGTATCCTTGAAGTATCGGCCACTTTGATGTAGAAGTAATCGTACACCTCATTATAACTGTTGACGATCTTGATGCGGAACGGTTTGGTATTGCCGAATACACAGAAATCGATGCGTTCAATGTGGAGATGCTCTTCCGCCTGCGTGTACCCACTTGCTTTTAAATTGGAATAGATCCTTTTTAATCCTCTATGGATCTCATCTGTGAGGGAGGGCTGGTAAAAAACACTTTCCCAGAGCGTGTCTATACCCTTGTCGTCAAACAAGGGGACACTGCCTGAAAAATGCCGGAGGGTATCATAGGTTACAGGCAGTTTGCTTTCCCTGCCGTAGCTCCGGAGGTATTTCCTGAAGCTACGGCTCACGGGGAAAATGCGTTTCTTTCTGGATATCTGTTCCATCAATTACATCTCATGCGAAACGAATCGGAATTTTGACCACCACTCAGATTTCTTCACCAGTTCCTTGGGTTCCTGTGCGGCTGCTTTCAATTGTGCGTCCGTAACCGCAATCAGTACCATGTTAAAGATGCTCCTCACAGAACTGCCCAATTGCAATACATGCACGGGTTTGTTCAAACCCAACAACACAGGACCGATGGAGTCTGCACCACCTACTTCCTGCAATAGGTTATATGCAATATTTCCGGCACTGAGGTTGGGGAAGATCAGAGTGTTCACATCACCTTGCAAGAGTTCACTGAAAGGATAGTTGTCTTGCAGGATCTCTTTGTTAAACGCCATGATTCCCTGGATCTCGCCATCCACAATCAGGGAAGGATTCTTTTGTTTTACGATAGCGCGCGCCTCCCTGACGAGTTTAGCCTCAGGTGTATTGCTGCTTCCAAAATTAGAATAACTCAACATCGCCACCCTGGGCGTGATGCCGAAGGAACGCACTTCTTTGGCCACCAGCAGCGTGATGTTTGCAAGTTCTTCCGCCGTAGGATTAAAGTTCACGGTGGTGTCCGCAAGGAACAAGGGTCCCTTGTTGGTCAGCATGATGTACATGCCGGCGATCTTGCTGACACCGGGTTCTGTGCCGATGATATGGATCGCGGGCCTGATGGTGTCCTGGTAATTTCTGGTGAGGCCGGAGATCATCGCATCAGCATCACCATTCTCTACCATCATGCATCCAAAATGCGTTCTGTCCTTCATTTTTTTGAAGGCTTCGTAATAGTTCACTCCGCGGCGCTGCCTTTTCTGGAAATAGAGTTTTCCATATTCTTCACGTTTGTGTTCCAGTTCATCGCTTTTGGGATCGATGATAGGAATACCTTCCAGGTCAATGCTGTTTTCTTCCGCGATGGCGAGGATCTTTTTAGGATCACCCAAGAGGATGGGATAGGCGATGCCTTCATCCTGGCTGAGCTGGGCCGTCTTCAGGATCTTCACATTTTCTGCATCCACAAACACCACGCGTTTGGGATCCTTGCGCGCCTTGTTGCCGATGGCACGCATGAGCTGATTGTCCAGACCAAGTCGCTTGTTCAGCTGAAGCGCATATTCATCCCAGTCTTTAATGGTTTTCTGTGCCACCCCGCTTTCAATGGCGGCCTTGGCCACTGCAGGAGCCACAATTTCCAGTAAGCGAGGATCGAGTGGTTTGGGAATGATATAGGTGGGGCCGAATGCGATGTTCTGTTCATTATACGCCATGTTCACAATATCTGGTACCGTCAGCCTGGCCAGTTCTGCTAACGCCTTCACGGCAGCCAGCTTCATGTCTTCATTGATGGTAGTTGCGCGCACATCAAGTGCACCGCGGAAGATATATGGAAAGCCCAGTACATTGTTCACCTGGTTGGGATAGTCGCTCCGTCCAGTGGCCATGATGATGTCCTCCCTTGCACCTGTGGCTTCTTCCCAGGTGATCTCCGGATCAGGATTGGCCATGGCAAACACGATGGGTTTGGCGGCCATGGTCTTCACCATCTCGCCACTCAATACGCCGCCCTTGCTGAGGCCGATGAACACATCGGCACCTTTCACGGCATCTCCTAACTTTGTTTCTGCACTGACGTGATCAACGGCAAATTTTGATTTGCGGTCATCCATATCTGTTCTGGAGGCATGCACAAGTCCGTGCGAGTCAAACATAAGGAAGTGCTCTCTTTTTGCTCCCAGCGCAATATATAGTTCCACGCAAGCGATGGCCGCGGCACCGGCTCCATTCACCACAAACTTCACCTGAGTGATGTCTTTCTCCTGCAGTTCCAATGCATTCAATAGCGCAGCGGCACTGATAATGGCCGTCCCATGCTGGTCGTCATGCATCACCGGGATCTTCATCTCGGCCTTCAATCGTTTTTCAATATGAAAACATTCCGGGGCCTTGATGTCTTCCAGGTTCACGCCTCCAAATGTGGGTTCCAGGGCTTTGACGATCTCTACAAATTTATCAGGGTCCTTCTCGTTGATCTCTATATCAAATACATCGATATCTGCGAAGATCTTGAACAGCACGCCCTTTCCTTCCATCACGGGCTTTCCGGCTTCCGGGCCGATGTCACCCAATCCGAGAACGGCGGTGCCGTTGCTGATCACGGCTACCAGGTTGCCCTTGGCAGTGTATTTGTATACATCTTCAGGATTGCGGAAGATCTCCATGCAGGGTTCTGCAACACCTGGTGAATAGGCAAGGGAAAGATCACGTTGTGTTTTTGCTTCTTTGGTTGGAATGACCTCGATCTTTCCGGGCCTTCCTTTCGCGTGGTATTCGAGGGCTTGTTCTTTTCTTAAATCGTTATGCATATGGCAAATTCAAAATTCAAAATTCAATATTAGCTAATAGCTAATTGTAGCTCCAAAATAAGCCATCATCGCCATGCCTATCTCAATGGCGTTCTCGTCAATATTAAATGTGGGGGTATGTACACCCGATGTGATTCCTTTGGCAACATTTCCTGTACCGAGCCGGAAAAAACATCCTGGGACTAACTGTGAATAGTAGCCGAAATCTTCTGCACCCATGCGCAGCTCTGTTTCTTCCACCGGATCATCGCCCATAAATGCTTTTGCACTGGCCATGGCTATCTCGTGCAGTTGCTCATCGTTATACACATTCGGATATCCTACGTCTATGGTAAGGTCCACTTCAGCACCCATGCCTTCCCCTATAGCCTCCACCTGACGTCTGATCAATTCATGTGCCTTGACGCGCCACTGCTCATCCATGGCCCTGAACGTGCCCATCAGCTTCACTTCGTTCGGGATCACATTGGTAGTATACCCGCCGTTGAAGGCGCAGATCGATAAAACAGAAGGGGAGAAAGGGTTGTTTTTGCGGCTCACGATCTGTTGCAGTCCCACCACAATCTGTGATGCCACCAGGATCACATCGGTGGTATTGTGTGGTGCCGCAGCGTGCCCGCCTTTGCCGGAAACGGTGATATAGATCTCATCAGCGCTGGCCATCACTTTGCCACCGCGGAAACTGAGCTTGCCGGTTTCCAGCTGGGGATTCACGTGCATGCCAACGATACACGATGGTTTGGGGGATTCCAATACGCCCTCGCGGATCATGATGCTTGCGCCGCCAGGGTTTCTTTCTTCACCGGGTTGAAAGATCAGTTTAACTGTTCCTTCCCATTCTTCTTTCGTCTCACTTAATATTCTTGCGGCACCCAGCAGGCAGCTGGTATGCACATCATGACCGCAGGCATGCATTACGCCTGCGTTGACAGAACGGTATGGTACCTGGTTTTCTTCCTGGATGGGAAGCGCGTCCATATCCGCCCTGAGGGCAATGATACGGGACGATGGATTTCTGCCTTCAATAATACCAACCACTCCGGTATCGGCCATGATTTTCCAGGGGATACCGTACGCATCCAGCTGGCGTCTTACAAAGGCCGAGGTTTCAAATTCTTTGTAACTCAATTCAGGATGCGCATGCAGGTGATGGCGGATGGCAATGATATCCGGCGCATAGCTTGCTGCTAACTCCTTAATCCTCTTGGCGATCATTCATCGAAGATACAACAAAGCGCTTGGCTTTAGTTCAGGGAAAGCTCTTCTTCCGGCTTCATCTCAATGGTGGAAGGAATCACGATCACGCCAGTAGGGTAGATGCGCTGAATTTTCTTAAAGAGCGCATCTGCGTCCTGCCGGGTTTTGTAGTTGCCGATCTGAATTTTAAATACCGGCGATTGATAGATGAGATAGGTCTTTTCTGAAGGAAACTCCCGCATCAGTTTTGTTTTCACATCGATGGCTTTCTGCCGGTCGTTTGTGCTCACCACGAGGATGCGATAACCCGGTCCGGTCCGGTTATTGTCCATATACACCTTCCGGTTCAGTTCTTCCTGTTTTTTCAACAGCAGGTCTAGCCGATGATCCTTGACAACATCAACTTGCGCTGCAGCAGCGAAGGGCAGGGCAATGACGAGGGCAAGCAGAAAAAGTTTCATGATAAAATGGAATCAAAAATTATACCATCGTTTGAAGGGAGAAGGTAAAGGGAGAAGTGCGAGGATCTTCGCACCTCTCCCTTCATCTTCTCCCTTGTTCTCCTAACTTTCCCTACCGTGGCAGGCCTTGAACTTCTTACCACTACCGCAAGGGCAGGGATCATTGCGGCCCACTTTGGGACCTACCCGAACAGGGTCCTGTTTCACTGGTGAGGGATCGTGATAAGCTTCCTGCTCAATGTCAGGCTCTCTACCACTGCTTGCAAGCTCTTCTTTCTTTACCTTCATCTTGCTCATGTCTGTCTTTTCTTCCCTGCCTTCTTTCAGCGATGCATTTTCCTGGATGGGTATGCCTGCAAAACAAATGAAGGAAACGATATCGCGGTTCAGCTCGCTGTTCATATTGCTGAACAGTTTAAAAGCGGTGGTCTTATAAATCACCAGCGGATCTTTCTGCTCGTAAACCGCCGTCTGCACACTCTGCTTCAGGTCATCCATCGCGCGGAGATGCTCTTTCCAGGTGTCATCGATCATCGCAAGGGTGATCGTTCTTTCCAGGGCAGCAGCCAGCTCAGCGCCACCGGTGTTTATGGTTTTGTCCAGATTGGCGATCACGTTTAATCCCTTGGTACCATTGGTGAAGGGAACGATGACGTTTTCGATATGTGAGCCCTGGGTGGTACGTACGTTCTGAAACACCGGCAGGGCCTGCCTCATCATCTCATTCTTCTTACGATTATAGTTGCCAATCGCTTCTTCATATAACGTATTGGCAACAGCCGAAGGATTCCCTTTCTGCAGGTATTCTTCAGTGATGGCCGTTTCTATACCGAAGTTTACGATCACCGCAAGCTTGAAGTCTTCAAAGTTATTTTGTGCCTGGTAGCCATTAACGAGGTCTTCTGCCACTGCATAAAACGCATTGTCAAGGTCCAACGCAAGACGATCCCCAAACAGCGCGTGCTGGCGTTTAGTATACACCACATTCCGCTGCTTATTCATCACGTCGTCGTATTCCAACAAGCGTTTACGAATGCCGAAGTTGTTTTCTTCCACTTTCTTCTGCGCACGCTCAATGCTCCTCGTGATCATGGAGTGCTGGATCACCTCGCCTTCTTTATAACCCATCCGGTCCATCAGCGATGCAATCCTGTCTGAACCAAACATGCGCATCAAGTCATCTTCCAAAGCGATATAAAACTGTGTGGAACCGGGATCTCCCTGGCGTCCTGCACGTCCGCGCAACTGGCGGTCAACGCGGCGACTCTCATGTTTTTCTGTACCGATGATGGCCAGGCCACCTGATTCTTTCACACCAGGGCCGAGTTTGATGTCCGTACCCCTGCCGGCCATGTTGGTGGCGATGGTGATATTGCCCGGCATACCGGCCTCCTGTATGATCTGTGCTTCACGAGCATGCTGTTTCGCGTTCAAGACATTGTGCGGGATCTTTTTCACCTGCATCATCCTGCTCAATAATTCACTCACTTCCACAGAGGTGGTACCTACGAGCACCGGCCTGCCTGCATTCCGCAATGCTTCGATCTCATCAATGACGGCCTTGTATTTTTCACGCTTGGTTTTGTACACGAGGTCCTCACTGTCTTTACGCACCATCGGCAGGTTGGTGGGAATGGTGACCACATCCAGCTTGTAGATGTTCCACAATTCAGCTGCCTCTGTTTCCGCTGTACCCGTCATACCGGCCAGCTTGTGATACATCCTGAAATAGTTCTGCAGTGTAATGGTAGCATAGGTCTGTGTAGCCGCTTCGATCTTCACATTTTCTTTTGCTTCAATCGCCTGGTGCAAGCCATCACTGTATCGTCTGCCGTCAAGAATACGACCTGTCTGTTCATCCACGATCTTCACCTGTCCGTCCATTACAACGTACTCAACATCTTTATCAAACAAGGTGTATGCTTTTAGTAATTGCTGAATGGTGTGGATGCGGTCTGCCTTCTGCGCATAATCTTGCAGTACCAGTTCTTTTTGTTGCAGTTTTTCCTCTGGTGTAGTGGCCTGTCTTTCAATCTCCGCCAGCGAGGTACTCAGGTCTGGCAGTACAAAGAAGTTGGGATCCTCACCTCCTTTGGTGATGTATTGCAACCCTTTTTCTGTGAGTTCAACCTGGTTGTTTTTCTCATCGATATGAAAATACAATTCAGCATCTACCTCAGGCATTTTCTTCTGTTGTTCCGCCAGGAAGTAGTTTTCTGCTTTTTGCAGTTTCACCCTTACGCCGGACTCACTGAGATATTTGATCAACGCACTGTTCTTCGGCAAACCACGGAAGGCACGCATCAGGTGCAGGCCGCCATCGCCCTCTTCTTTTTTACTGGCATCGTCCG
>JBEISY010000037.1:0-9617 GCA_040375175.1 Chitinophagaceae bacterium | reverse complement strand
CGGCACGTGGTTCATTCCCATGCCGCCCACGCCAATGATGGCCTTGGTCAGTGTATCGCTCGGGGGCACGTAACCCTTGCCCAGTACATGTCTTGGTAAAATGATGAACCCGCCGAGTGCGGTGGCGGTGTCTCTGATGAAGGCCCGCCTGTTGATGGATTTCCGGGGACGCATAAATGTCAATTTTAATACCTATAGAGGATTAAATTACAGTAAAATAAATTAATCCCTTTCTTAACTCCAAGATTTACAGCAACTTGCAACAGATAGCGGTTGAATCGTAGTTTTTCTCGTACAATTCCTATTGTTTAGCATTCGTTAAAGAGCAATATTTGTATAGAAATCCTTATTCAAAATTCAACCCTGTGACAATGACCAGAAATCCAATGACACGAACCGTTGTCGCCATCGCGATCCCAGCACTGCTCTTTATGCAGTTGCCCGTTCAGGCCGAATGCACAAACTGTACGCCTGATACGCACATTGTTTCCATTTCAAAACCAGCTGAAGAGACGAATAACCTCATCAAGCTGAATGCAGGTACAGGCTATATTGTGAGCACTACTCTGCAAGAAACGCCTTTTATCACCATCACTTCCCAGCAGTTCCTGGAAGAACTTGGAAAAGTCTACCTGGAAAAATGCCGCCAGAAAAAAATTGGTGAGTGGCCATTCGTGATTACGCAGGTCAACAAAACCAACAACGTGAAAGAAGCGATTCAACAGCCTACCGCTGTAAAGATCTCCTGGATCCGTTTTGGTAAAGAAGAATTGCAATCACAGGCACACCTCAATACCCTGATTGATGCGTTGATGGAAATGCGTGATAAAGAAACCTGTCTTGTAAAATTTGAAGGCAAACAGGCATGCTTCAAAGTCCTGGTGAATGAAACCAAGGTAGAAGAATTGCATTCAGTAGCCAAACAGTAACTATTTTGCTTTTTGCTGCCAGATTTCAAGTACTGCCTCGCTGATCTCATGCGGGGCAGTATATTTTTTGCCCATCAGCTTCGCCATGGTTTGGGCTAATTGCTTTTGGTAAAGCTGCATCGGCGTATTGATCTCTCCTGCTGCCGGCACCACACCTGGCGCGATCACAGCAAACCATATTTCACTAGCATCCGGAACACCCTGTCCGTGGTCCGTCCACTGATCCTTATTGATCCCTCCCCTGCCATGATCAACTGTAATGAGCATCGCCGTTTTATTGCGGTATGTTGGATTCGATTGAATATAGGAACACAGCTCACCCAACCATCGGTCTACCTGGCGCGTGGCATCAAGATAAGAACGATAATACCCATGATGCGCCCATTCATCGGTTTCACCATAAG
Organism: Chitinophagaceae bacterium; assembly: GCA_040375175.1. Lineage (GTDB taxonomy): Bacteria > Bacteroidota > Bacteroidia > Chitinophagales > Chitinophagaceae > Pollutibacter. The sequence continues at coordinate 8,284 of JBEISY010000037.1, read as the reverse complement.
AAATGTACACTACCCGAGGTGTCCGAGCTTTGATATACTCCATCGCAGCATAGTGCGTAAACACATCCAGACACTCTGCATCGCCAAATGGCCGATAAGAATTCTTCAACATCTGATTCACCAATCGTTGTTGTTCATTCAACGGCTGACGAACGGTGTCAAACCCATTCACCACTTCAAACCCAGCACGCTGCTCATTCAGGATCCTGTCAAACGCATTCCAAGCACCAAAAGCAACTACCTTTCCTTTATACCCGGGCTGTGCGTTCAGGTATTCCAGCACAGTGATATGGGGATTGGGTTTGTATTCATTTGAATTGACCGAAGTATCCGGGAAACCAGTCATGATCTCATGATACCCTGGATAGGAGAACCAATAGGGATTGGCATTGTTTACGTGATTGCCCAATAACTTATTGCCATAGATCTGCCCCTGGCTTTGGATAACGGACCATAAAAATGGCATGAGCTTTTTACGCCTGTTAAGCGGGTCATTATCATAAAAGTTGGCAAAGATATAAGCACTATCACCCTGGTTGTATTTACTGTTCTCAGCAATTTTCGGATCCATTCCCGTAAAAACATCCTGCCAGCGAAGTCCATCCGTTGTTACAACCACCAGATTCTCCACCGACTGTTGCGCAGTCAGTGTTTGCGCAGAAAACATCAAACTGATCAGGAAAAAGATTCTCTTCATGCTGGCAATTTAGTTTGATTTAAACAACACATGCCCGGTTCATATTTCCTTAACGAATCGTTCTTATCAGCGTAACATCTGCTTCTGGCTCGTTTTCACAGCAGCATCAATAGCCTGCACCACCACCATGTCTTTCCAGCCTTCCAGACCATCCAATGGTACAATGGCTTGTTAACCGTCCAGGATCATCGCTGACAGCATCGGCATAGCAATCACCGGTACGGTGAGCTTTGAAATAAATCGTCTTCTTTTCTTACAAATGTTATTCGGGAGTGGTTATTGGTCATTCTAAATGCAATAACTAATAACTAATAACCGGCACGCTGATCAATGATCCAAAAAACAACGCATTCAGGAACAACTTGTTTGTCCCAAACCAGGTACCGCGGAAATTGGGATCATCGGCAAACATAATCACCCGTCCGGACCCTTCATTGCCAACGATGATCGACGCAGATTTCTTCACCCGCTCCAGCGATGATTTATGATAGTATCCCCCAACAACAGGATTGTCTGTATACTTCGCAACGGTTCCATATGGATTACTGCTCGGCAATAAAAAAGTCTGGCTGTTCTTGTAAACCGCTAACTTCCTTTTCGTATAGCCGTAACCGATAGGGCTGGTGGTATCCAAATCAACCTGGAAGATGGATCCGCCCAGTGATTTTGCCCCTTCAAATTCTGTGGCATCATCATAGTCCATCCGCACCGTAGTTTTTGGTGTATCTACCGTCAAGGTTTTCTCCTTCGTAAATCCATTCCGGATCGCCCACTCTGAACCGCCTTTAATAGTCACCAGCGTTCCCCCATTCTGCACCCAGGTTTTCAATTTGTCTGCAATGCTCTTGTCGTAGTTTCCAGACACCATTATGATGGTGTTGTATCGCTGCAGATTGGCCCTGCCAAATGAAGCGAGATCCATCTTTGTGATGGGCATCGACAAACGTTGATCCAGCAAATGCCAGATCTCGCCTGCCTCCGTAGCCTGCACTCCCATGCCTATCAGCATCATGACTTTGGGCGACGCAACCGTGCGCATATAATTACTGCCCAGATCAATGCCGGAGACATTGTAGCCTGTTTCCACCGGATAGACCTGTACACCTGTTGCTGCAGCCGCTTTAGTAACAGCGACAAATACATCTTCAGGTTTCACTCTCTGCAAGTTCACAGGGATGGAGATCGATCCATAGCCAAAGTTGCGAGGCTTTCCATTTACATTCAGTGTGAATGGCCTTGTTGCCGTTTGCACCATCACCCCTGCTTCCTGTAACATGAAGATGGCCTTGTGTGCATTGTAATCCAGGAGATCAAATACATAGGCGTAGTTGCTGCGCAATGGTGTTGAAACCGCCCTCACTGGCAGCTTAGTAAGCCTATTCCCTTTTACCATTGGCGCTTTCAACTCAGCATGTGGCATCCCATAGGCATGCACCATACTCCAGGTAGAGGCATCGTAGAAAAGCGAATCGGTATACGTAATATCTTTTTCAAAGATGGATCTCACCATGATGTAGTTGGATTGATCCGTGGGCACATAATAGGGCAATGCAGATTTTCCATCGGTCTCATACACTTCTACCTCATGCATCAACAGAAGATCCAGAAATGCATTGGTACGTGTAGGATCCGAAAGATCACCGAAAGCATATCCCTTGACCAATGATTTTTTGGCCTGCTCCGCCGCATCACTATAAAACTTTTTCCGAAGCGTATACAAGCGCTGCCGTTCCGCCAGCGAGGCCCTAATGGTGGTTAACGATGCGATGAACTGATTTCTAATGGTAAATGCAAACGTAATGGGAATGGTGGTAGTCTCCTGCATATGCCCGCGCGAGCTGCCTTGTTCAAACAGGAAGCCAGCACCGCCATAAAAATTAATGTAGCTGGATCCGTAGCCAGGATACAATTTATCAAAGGCTTCTTTCGTGAAATACATCGATCCCAATCCATTCATCGCCTGTGAAAAGTACTCACCATATTTAGGATAGATGGTGTCATACAAATAGTAAGGCACCACGGGATTGTTGCTGCTGTATTTTCCCGGATCGAAATAAAATGTTGAGGTGCTGCCCATTTCATGATGGTCCGTTTGCACATAAGGCCTCCAGGCATGAAATAATTTCACCCTGTTCCTCGCTTCCTGGTGCACCAATGGGAACCAATCCCGGTTCATATCAAACCAATAATGATTGAATCTTCCGCCGGGCCAGATCTCGGTATGCTCCCTGTCTAAGGGATCGGCCACAGGTGGAAATGCCTTGTGCATATTCGCCCAGTTCGTATGCCTGTCGCGCCCATCCGGATTGATCACCGGATCCATCAGGATCACCATCTTGTTCAGCCAGTTGAGGGTTTCGGGGTCCTCGGAGGCCGTCAGGTGATACGCGGTCAACATCGCCGCTTCTGAACTGGAGGGTTCATTGCCATGCACATTATAACCCAGATGGATCACCAAGGGAATGTTGGCATCGCCATTACCCATCTGCGCCTTGAGGTGTTGCTGCCGGATCTCTTCCAGCCTTCCATGATTGGCAGCCGTGGTGAAGATGGCTACGATCTGGTCACGGTTTTCATAGGTCTTTCCAAAAGTGGTGACCGTAACACGGTCCGATAAACGATCAAGCTCCTTGAAATACTCCACCAATTTCTCATGCCGCGTGTGTTGCTCCCCCACACCATAGCCGAGAAATTGCTCGGGGGTGGGGATGCTCTTGTTCATCGTGGCATCGTTGATCTTGAAAAAGGTGGACTGTGCCATGCACACCATGGAAACATGAATGGCGAGCAGTAGGAATACTATTCTCATGAAGCTTGTTTTGAATGTTAAATATAAGCTTTGAGGCAACGGTCACCATGGATCGTTAACCACAAAAAAATTAAACGCTTTGTCGCAAATTGATTAAAATCCGCAAGGATGCGATAACATATATGAATGTCCATTGATTATTAACTAATTTCGCAAGCAAACCAGCGGAGAATGTACATCTATAGTCTGCCTGATTGGCCGAAATTCCATTGGGATGATCAATTTCTAGCACCCCGACTCACAGAACTCAAGATAAAGCAGGCCCGCTTATTGGGCAGGATGGAAGGCCTTGGTCCACACTACCGGGCTGTTACCCATTTGCATACTATCGCTACTGAGCTCATGAAATCAAGTGAGATCGAAGGCCATCCGCTCAACCGTGAGGCCGTCTACCATGCTTTTGGTGAACTATTGGAGATGCCGGACGTGAAGCCTTTGGAGCAAAAGATCGCATTGAAAAACATCGACCTCAATATTGCGGAGCATGCGGAAAAGCATTTGCAGGAGGAGATCGATGGGCTCGCGCGCATTCAGCTGGATGCGGTATCGCAATACGATCAACCCCTGTTCCATATCCGGCTGTTTGGCTGGCATACGGCCATGTACCCCGACAATTCCAGGCAGCCTGGCCAGATCGTGGGTAGGTATAGAAATAATCCCAAGGACCAGCCCTTGAAGGTGGTGTCCGGACCTTCGGGAAGGGAGACCACGCATTTTACAGCGCCTGATGCGGATACGCTGCAGGACGAGATGAATGCCTTCCTGGCCTGGTTCAATGAAGACCAGATGATGGACCCCATCATTAAGGCGGGCATCGCTCATATCTGGTTCCTCAACATCTACCCATTCTCCGCAGGTAATGGCGTCATTGCCCGGATGATCACGGAGATGCTGCTCTGCAGAGCTGATCTTTCTCCGCAGCGATACTTCAGCCTCTCTGCGCAAATGCGTAAGGAACGCAACCAGTACTTCGCGGTGCTGGAGCGCGCCGGCAAGGATACCATGAATGTTACCAACTGGCTGGCCTGGTTTATAGACTGCCTGCATCGTGCATTGAATAACGCAGACGACCTCGTGGGGCAGAAGATCTCAGGACTTCGTCGCCGGGATAAGATCAACGCGCTGGAGGTAAATGAGCGGCAGCGCGCCATGCTCAACTTCATGGCCGAAGATCCCGAGGCGCCGGTTACTTCTTCCACCTGGGCGAGGCAGACCAACAGCTCTCAGGACTCGGCAGGCAGAGATATTAATGACCTCTTGATCAGGAAAATCCTCGTCAAGGAAGTAGGGGGAGGACGAAGCACCAGTTATTCCCTCAGTCAGCATTTACTATCCTAGCCTTATTCCGCTGAAATAAAAAATAACCAATCCGCCAACCTGGTGCTATTGCACCGCCGTACATATATCAAACGAAGCTTACCTTCAATTTGATGATATGAAAAAGTCCCCATTCCTTTTATTGATCCTTTTGGCAACAGCTTGCCAGAAAGAGTTGTCTACGGACGTATTGGAACCCGGACTTGCCGGCAATATCCAGGGCCTTCTGCAAAAAGTGGAGGTCATCGATATACCCCAAAACAGGGTTTACCTCTCCCAGCTGTTTAGCTATGATGAGGCCGGTAAAACAAGACGGATCACCAGCAGCACCAATTTCTCTTCAGGAGGAAGTAATCTCAATGGGATCGGGACCACAACCTTTGTAAGGGACGCGCAGGGAAGAAACCAAACATCTCTACAAACTGCTGGGGATGTCGGCTTCTATTGGCTATGCCCGAAACCTGCGCGGCAACTGGTGGGGCGGACTAAACTTACAGGCTTCATGGTGGCAGCAGGCGCTTGGGCAATCTGATGTACAAGACAGCTACATTGTTGGTGGTCAGGTGGTTGACACAAGGCCATCTACCTATGCATACAAGATCACCGATGAATGGAGTTACTTCAATAAGATGCAGACCTTCATGATGGCGGACCTGACTTACCGGAAACAACGCTGGCAATCCGGCTTACGATCCGGGATTGCATTGACGCCGTTGAGTAAAGGCGATGGTCCTTCGAATATGTTTCGCGGATCTGTTTTCTTCCGATGGAGTTTTGGAAAATAGCGAATGCTTGTACTAGCGCGGTGTGGGAATATGATCAAAGCTCAGGCCGCGATAAAACTTCCATTCGCCATTCTGCAACATCCAGAGGTGAATGAATTTCGCTTTTGAGGTTTGGTAGATGGGCTTGCCAGGTTCTAATGCCCAGAACTCATGCGCACCCATTTGAATGGCGCCGTAAAGTTTACCATCCTTTTGCATGGGATATACTTCCATGGAACCGGGTACTAACTTGCGGATGGCTTTGTAGTTGTTGCTGCAAACACCCACTTTAACACTGTTCACGAAATTATCCTTGCCCAATGTGATGCCACCTTGATCATGGTAAAATTCAAAATTGTCTGCGGTGAGTTGCGCGAGCTGCACCTGATTGCAAGTGTTGAAGGCAACATCAAATAAAAGACTGTCTAACCGAGCCATAGATGTAAACAATGGCGATCCAACTTTCTCTTGTCCAAATCCCTGTATCGCTATCAACAGGGACGCTATGATCATTATCCGTTTCATGTTCATCTCCTTTCTTTATTTGCCTTAAACTAAAGAGAGATGACGGTCTCAACTAATGGTTACCGCATGAACGGCCAAATACCCTGTTCACTGGCTACTTCTCCTGCCGATACACCACGCCATCCTTCATCACAAACTTAACCTGACGGATAGCCGAAATTTGGATCGATGGATCTCCGCTTACCACGATGATGTCCGCCAGCATTCCTGGCTTTAGCATGCCCACCTGCTGATCCATATGCAGCGCCTTTGCATTGACGGAAGTTGCAGCTTTTAGCACATCAACTGGTTTCATGCCGTACTCCACCATCAGTTCCATTTCAATGACGTTCTCCCCATGAGGATACACGCCTACATCACCACCCATGCCAATGGTGACGCCGCTTTCCATAGCAGCCTTGAAGCTTTGTTTCTTTTCCGTAATATTCTTTGGTTCCGGATCAATGCCTTTTTTCCATCCGCGGTACTGGGTAACTTTTTCAGACGCCGCAAGTGTTGGGAAATACGTCACCCGGTGCTCCTTCATCAGCTTTCCTGTTTCCAGATCCATATGATCACCATGTTCAATGGTTTCTGCACCGGCCAATACAGCGCGGCGGATCGCTTCTTTTGAAGATGCATGGCTCACAAAATATCGGCCGCTACTGGTTGCGGCCTCATTCGCCATTTTCAGTTCTTCCAGCGTAAAGGTGGGCCGGTCCTCTTTCCCCGGACCCCAATGATAATCCGCATAGATCTTGATGAAATCAGCGCCCTTGCCTATCTGGTCCCGTACCACTTTCAAGATCGTATATCCATCTGCGGTCTCCGCACCAAGCATCAATTGCTGGTCATTGTCGTACCCACTGGGCCCATAAGAACCCGTGGTCACAATCGCCCTGCCAGATACCAGCATTCTCGGCCCCGGCACCATGCCCTCATCGATCGCGCGCTTGAGTGCTACATCTGCATAACCTGCACCCTCCGTGCCCAAATCCCTCGTTGTAGTGAAGCCCGCCATCAGTGTTTGTTTGGCATGCACCGTTGCGCGGATGGTGCGATAAGCATCGGTTTCTTTCAATACCTGTGTGTTCCAGTCTGTGATGTTATACGGATATAGAAACAAATGGGAATGCCCTTCAATCAGTCCGGGCATAATGGTTGCGCCGGGATAGTTGATCTTCATGGCTCCTGCTGGAACTGCAAGCCCCGGACCCGCAGCAATAATCTTATTCCCTTCTACGAGTACCGCCCAACCGGTCCGCAGTTGCTCGCCATCAAAAACGCGGTCCGCCGTCAGGTAGTATTTCGTTTGTGCGTTTACGTTAGTTGATAACAGGAGAAGGCAAATGATCCACTTGTACATAAGAAGGTTTTTAATTGTCTACTTCCGAGATGACGGGCCTATTGTCGTTACGTCTCGGTGAATACTTTATCTCAAAAGAACGAAGATCCGGCTTGTATGTTCTTTTCCGTTGCAGTTCATATCGATAAATAGTCTGCCCCAGCTGGTAGAAAAATGGCCAGCCCACTTCTTCATATTCATACTTATCATCGTTGAGGATCCCATCGGCATTTACATAGATGGTTGCCGTAAGCATGAACTCAACTTTGTTTGCAAAATCTGCCACATAACTCACGTCTGTCAGGCATCCATAGGCCCAGCCCACTTTATTAAAAACCCGCACCCGTGGCGGCATGGCGTGGCTTTTGTCCCGAAAGAAAAACTTGACATAACTGTCGTAGAATTTCGCCGTATCGTATTTCGGATCATTAGATTCCGATGGATACTGGGAAAGATATCGATATAAAAAATCAAGGTCCTGCTGATCCAGGTTGAACCGCATCTTGGCGGGAACATCGCGCGGAAACATCACGGCCTGTAAGATCCCCTGGAGTTGCGCTACGGTCAGGTTGTTCGCAAAAGTGAAATCGATGGGCTCATTGACAAGGCTGTCTTTTGCATTCAGGTAGCCGATGCCGAGTTTATTGATATGCGAGAAATCAAATGGATCCGGGTTATATGCCTCGGGCTGTTGCCTGATCAGGGATTTTTCTTCCCGCACGAAACGAATGGGATTGGTGTACCGGTTCTGCTCCGGCGTAAGACCCATGAACTGCCTCGTGATCCTGAGATCAGGATATCCCATCTGCTGCAGTCGACTGTTGGTTTCCTGCTGCCCCACAAACTGG
>JBEISY010000481.1:0-1634 GCA_040375175.1 Chitinophagaceae bacterium | reverse complement strand
TAACGAGGTCATCATTCAAACTTCCCGTAAATTGATGCCCGGTGATTTTGTGCAGGTGAGAATCACCAAAGCTTATGATTTTGACCTGGAAGGTGAACTGGTTTCCTAATACCCAAACCCAAGGATTGTGAATTCTTCCGCGAGTGTTTTGCCATATGAACAGACAGGTGCATTTTCCGGACTCGTCATTGACTACCTGAATGCCGCACCAGCGCTGCAATCCATGTACCGGGCTGCACCAACTGTGGATGGACTCCGGGAAGCCATCGCACATCGCAGGACCCACCCTGTCAACTGACCCTTGCTTCATGAATTGTTTAAGGATCTCTATGCAGGCGGGGCATCCCAAAAGCAAAAGGAGAATATCCAAAGCCTGTTGGATGATACTACTTTCACTATCTGCACCGCTCATCAACCCAATATATTTTCCGGTTATCTCTACTTTATCTACAAGATCCTTCATGTGATCCGTATTGCGGAAACCATGAAAACCGAAATGCCGGACCTTCATTTTGTGCCGGTGTATTATATCGGTTCGGAAGACAATGATCTGGAAGAACTGGGTCAGGTGAAAGTGGATGGCGTGAAAATGGTATGGCAGACAAAGCAGGAAGGGGCCGTGGGCAGGATGAAGGTGGACAAAGCCCTTCTGCAGCTTATCGCCCAGTTGGAGGGCCAGCTTGGTGTGCATCCGCACGGAGCAGCCTTGATCTTCATGCTGCGGGAATCATATCAGGAAGGAACAACCATCGCCGCAGCTACCAAAGCGCTTGTTGATCATCTCTTCTCGAATTATGGCCTTCTTGTGTTGGATGCAGATGATGCCCGTTTGAAATCCGTGATGAAGCCAGTGTTTGCCAACGACCTTATTCAACACGATGCATATCGCCTTGTTACGCATGTAGGTGAAGAAATGCAACACCAGTACAAGGTGCAGGTGAACCCGAGAGAAATCAATCTATTCTATCTCATCGATGGTTTGCGGGAACGCATCATTGAACATAACGGTATCTATACTACTGAATCCGGAGCCATCAAAATGACCCGGGAGGAGATCCTGCAATTGCTGGATGAGCATCCGGAATGTTTCAGTCCCAATGTTGTATTAAGAGCGATCTTCCAGGAGTCTATCCTCCCTGATGTTGCCTTTGTAGGCGGCGGTTCAGAAATTGCGTATTGGCTTGAACTGAGGCCCATGTTTGATCATTTCAAAGTGCCTTTGCCTGCACTGGTACTGCGGAATAGCTTCATTGTGGCAGAGGTCGAGGATGAACAGAAACTGAAGACATTCGGGTTAGGTATTACAGACCTGTTTGCTGGCGAGTTTGCGCTCATCGACAAATATGTAAAAACACATTCAACGCAGGTCTTGGATACGGAGGCTGAACGCGCAGCTGCTATTGAAATGTTTGAAGGCCTTAAAGCAAAGGCCGCTGCGGTTGATCAAACCCTTATTCAACATATTGAGGCCCTGAAGGCCAGGCTGGATAAGCAGTTGACGGGTGCGGGCAAAAAGATCCTCCGTGCTGAGAAGCGAAAATTTGAGACAGAGAAGAACCAGCTCATTAAACTCAGGAATAAGATTTTTCCCAACGGCACCCTGCAAGAGCGGGTGGATAATTTCATGCCATACT
>JBEISY010000313.1:0-3280 GCA_040375175.1 Chitinophagaceae bacterium | reverse complement strand
GGGTAAGGCAGCGCATCGTTAAATTCAGTAAAATGGGCTTCTGGGAAGAGGCCGGCGTTTAAAATATTTTCCAGCAGATGTCAGCACAGGATTTCAGAGGCACAGGCATAGCCATTGTTACCCCATTTCAGCAAGACGGCAGTATTGATTTTCCTGCCTTGGGCAAATTGATTGATTTTCTTATCAACGGACAGGTGGAGTATCTGGTGGTAATGGGTACCACAGGCGAGAATGTGACCATCAGCAAGGAAGAGAAACAAAAAATATTTTCGTTCGTGGCCGAGCAGAACAACGGGCGATTGCCCTTAGTTGCGGGCATTGGGGGCAACAATACCCTTGAAGTAGTGGAAGGACTGAAGAAGACAGATCTAAAGGGATACCAAGCTATATTGTCTGTTAGTCCATACTACAACAAGCCGAACCAGAATGGCATTTTTGAGCATTATAAAATGGTTGCGGAACATGCACCGCTGCCAGTGATCATGTACAATGTTCCTGGAAGAACCGGAATGAATGTATCGGCTGACACCACCCTGAAGATCGCAGAACACTTTCCCAATATCATCGCTACAAAAGAGGCATCGGGGAACTTTGACCAGATCAATAAGATCATCAAGTATAAGCCCAAGGGTTTTGAGGTGATCAGTGGGGATGATGGCATCACTCTGCCGATGGTAGCTTGCGGAGCAATAGGTGTGATCTCCGTTGTTGCCAACGCGTATCCTAAACAGTTTTCAGATATGGTGCGTCATGCGCTTGCAGATCAGTACGCACCTGCAAGAGTACTTCATTACCAGCTGACGGATATCATCAACAGTATGTTTGAGGAAGGCAGCCCAAGTGGTGTGAAGGCTTTTCTTTCTTCAATGGGTATTTGCGGCAATCATTTCCGCCTGCCTGTTTATCCGGTTTCGAATTCACTGATGGCGAAAATAAAGCAGCAGATGGCAGCGCTGTAAGATTGCTTCATGCTACAGGGCATGATGGGATCAGAATTTATTGAATTTTGAAAGCCAGAGTAACAATTGATCCGGCCACTGTTTGCTGGCTTTAGGATTGATCATGCCAAATCCGTGACCGCCGTCAGGGTACAATACCAATTCTGCCTTGACCTGATGAGACCTTAAAGCCTCTGCATACATCACACTGTTTTTATAATTGACCCAGTCGTCTTTAGCGTGCGCCAGAAATGCCGGCGGTGTTTTTGCATTTACCTGAAATTCATTTGACCACGCTTTGATCGCTTCCTGGGAGGGCTGCTTACCCAGCAGGGCGTCCCTTGAACCGTTGTGTCCGTTGGAATCGGTAAAAGTGATGACCGGATAAATTAACACAGAAAAATCTGGTCGAACCTTTTTGTAAGCCGTAAGATGCGTTTTGTAGTGCGTTGAAGCACTTGCTGCAAGATGTCCTCCGGCCGAGAAACCCAATACGCCAATTTTATTCTTATCGATCCCATACTTCTTTGCCTGTTCCCGAACCCACCCGATGGCCTGTTGTGCATCCTGCAATGGCGCAGTAGAAGGATTGGTCATATAAGTTGAATCCGGAACCCGGTATTTAACTACGAACGTAGTGATGCCATGTGCCGCCAGCCACTTAGCCACATCATGTCCTTCGTGTTTCAAAGCATTGATGACATAGCCACCGCCAGGAAAGATGATGATGGCAGTTTGTTTTCCTTTACTCCCCCTACCATCCTCCCCCTTATAAACTGTTATTGTTGGTCTTGAAATTTTACCAACGATCACCACCCCGTTTTCAAGGGTATTGTTTGTTTCTGCGTCTGGTTTGTCAATGGCGCCGGGAATCGCACCGGGGTACAATGGAAAAGTTTCTTGCGCTATGAGATTAACAGATATCATCAGCATGCAGAGGAGTAAAATCTTCATGCACAAATGTATTCATTGCCACATTGCCGCATTGCCAAATTATCTAATTAAATACGTTGTTCCTTCCAGCGCAAGATCTGTGTTCTGAAATACGGCCTGTGCTTCCTGGAGAAAAGGGTCCAGCGCTGTGTACTTACTGCTGAAATGCCCGATCAGCAAGCGCCTGACGGCAGCCAATTTTGCGATGGTAGCTGCCTGCCCTGCTGTTGCATGAAAGCGGGAAGCAGCTTTTTCCTCATGTTCGGCGAGGTAGGTTGACTCGTGGTAGAGGAGGTCAACCCCTTGTACGATGTCAGCGATCGATGGTTCAAATCGGGTATCTGCGCAAAATGCATAGCTAAAGCGGTGAGGGGCCGGCTTGGTCACGAGGTCATTGGCGATCCGTTCTCCATCCTGGCGCAGGTAATCTTCCCCTTCTTTTAAACGAGGATAAAAAAATGAAGGTACCCCGAGCTCCCTGCACCGGTCCACGTCTACTTTGCGCAGTTTCTCTTTTTCCCTGAACATAAATCCCCAGCAATTGATGCGGTGAAACACGGGGAAACAATGCACTTCAATCTTTTTCCCGTCATATAATAGTCCGGCTTTTTCCAGGGGATGGAAATATAGATTGTAGCTGAGCTTGGTGTCCCCTGTCTGGAAAACCTGTTCCAGAATGGCTTCCAGTGGTGCGGGTGCAAAAAGATGCAGGTCCTCTTTTCTGCTGATCAGGCTGAAACTGTTTAACAGACCAAAGAGCCCGAAATAGTGATCTCCATGAAGATGCGAGATAAAAATATGACTGATCCTGCTGCGCCGGATCTTGTATCGGTTCATCTGCACCTGCGTGCCCTCCCCGCAATCGATCAGGAAGGTCTGGTCGTCCACAGTTACCACCTGCGCCGTAGGATGGCGATCGTGCATGGGAAGTGCTGAATTGTTTCCGAGTATGGTTACGGCCAACATAATTGCAGGTTGGAGGTTAGTCTTTAAAGAATTCGCGCTCTATTTCTTCCATCTGTACAATGTCCATAGCTTCACTGAGGGTTGGGGTAACATTAATGAGTTCCAACAATTCCTCAGCATCCAGCCAGTCTTCCAGTTCCTTCTGTAAGCAGCAAATCACCAGGGAATGGTTGTTATCATAGCTTGCCTGCTGGAGATTGACCATGGCCTCGGCCGCTTCCCGGTCCATTTTTGTCACCTGTTCCAGGTTGAGGATTACATTTTTAACGTCAGATTGGGTACAATCATTAAACGTTTTTAAGAGACTTTCTGTCATATTAGCATAGAACACTTGTTCAAGCACATTTATGACATGAAACTTTTCCTTGGTATCAAGTTTGACATTCATACTAGGTCAAAAGTAAAAAGTAAAAAATCAAAAACAGGAAACGACTTCCTGAATG
>JBEISY010000408.1:0-2461 GCA_040375175.1 Chitinophagaceae bacterium | reverse complement strand
GATATAATTCTTGCTGCCCTGACCTAGTAGATTTTTTGCCAACTGTTGTGTAATAGTACTCGCACCACCTTCCCTGCCTAAAAAAAGCACAGCTCTTCCTAAACTCCTCATGTCAATGCCCGAGTGCTGATAAAATCGCTCGTCTTCCGTGGCGATCAGCGCGTGGATCACATGAGGAGAGATATCGCTATATTTCACATTGGTCCTGTCCTTCGTGTAGTACTTTCCCATCAGGGTGCCATCGGACCCATAGATCTCTGAAGAAGACAACATCGATGGGTTTTCCAACTCCGCCAGGGAAGGGAGCTTGCCAAACAATCCCAGATTCAGTGTAATGAGAAAAACGACGAAGGCTGCCCAGCCGATTAATAAACTCTTCCAGAAAATTCTTACTGCTTTGGACATAACAGGATAAGTTAGGTCTATGTTGGTTATTTTACGGACAATTGTTTGTTCAACAGGTCAAGATATTCGGTGATATCTTTGCGGGTTTTCAGCAATTCAAAGTTGGCCTGGCTGATCAGGAAAAAGCTGTACTTGTCTTTGGGCAACCAGGGGAATATTTCCGATGCCGCACCTGCTCTCGCTTTATCCACCCACTCCCGGGCATCCGGCAATCCATTGAAACTGGACACTACGATCATTTTGCGATCGGTATCCAACAGCTCATTGGCCACCTGCAGGTTGTTGGCCGCATATCTTTCGCGGTTATACCTGTTCAGCGCATTCCTGGCCTCATTCACATACACCACATCCACCTTGTTTAGCAATAATACTGCCACATGTTGGTCAGAAGGGTTAAAAATATACCCTTTGGCAGCGGTTTCCATTTTTGGCGCCAGCAGCTTGCTGGTATCGGCTTTGGCCTGTAGGGGTTTGTTCGTTGATTTCACTTCTGGTGCCTTCGTAACCTCCTTTGTGACGGTCTCCTTAGGCTTGGGTGGTACCACTGCCACCGGCGCCGATTGGGGCGCTTTCATGGGTTCATCCACCACCGTTACTCTTTCTTCATCGGCCCTTGTCACTTCCAGTTGCGTGAGATAGCTTTCAATTTCTGACCTGCGCTTCAATACATCAATCATGGTGCTCGCTTTTTCCGCCATCGGCGAAGATGGGTAGAGCGATGCCAGCTTCTGCAACGTAATAATGGCCGTACTGTCTTGTTTCTGTTTGATGTAGTATACTGATTCAATGTACAGCAATTGTGGTGTCCAATAGCTTTCCCCAAAAGTGCTGTCCGCTTTTTTCTTTTCCCGAAGGGCATTCTCGAAATCTCCTTCAATGAATTTATTGTAGACTTCATCATACTTCGCGGTGGCGAGAGTATTAAGGAGTTTATTTTCTTTATCAACCTGTTTGGGATCATTCAACATGCGCAGGTACATGCTCTGCGAGAAATTCCTCGTCATGTAGTCTTTGTAGAATTTCTCGCGATCGGTATTGCCTGTTTTACGAAGGCAGAAGATCAGCTGGAACAATGCTTCTTCCACATACGGCGATTGCTGGAACCGGTTCAGGAATTCTTCGTTGTTCTGAATGACTCCGGGACAGTCGCCTATTTTTTCCTGGAGGATTTCCCCCAGTTGTGCATAGGCATACATGATGGAATCGTTAGAAAGTTTTACGGCCTGGGGCGTCATGGGAACATTTGCCATGAGACCATCAACGGTAAGTTCCGCCGGCTGGGCCTTACTGTTTAAGTTCATGAGGGACGCTACAGGATCCACCTGTTCGGGTACTGCGCCAACCGCCACGGCTGCCACCGCTTTGATCCTTCGCCAGTTATCAATATTGGGCCTGTTGCCGAATGTTTGTTTGAACTGACGGAACCCTTGGGCCTTCATGCTGTTGTTGTAGAAATACCAGTCGTTTTTTCCGCTGCCGGAATTGCCCTGCGCATTGGTGACAAACAGGTCAACCGGAATCTCATTTTTCAATACAGAACTGGTGCCGGCCGGCGACTGGCTTGCGGCAAGCGCCTCTTCTTCTTTCAGTCCCTGCTCTTTCCTGAGTTTGCGAACCAGGTTCTTGATGTAGGTGTTGCGTTCTGCTTCCGGCATCGCGGCAATGCGTTGAAGACTGTCTTCCACACGGATGGTTTCATATTGCTTCATCATAACCGCCAGCAGTTCTTTGCGTGTGACGATGTATGGCCTGTCCAAAATTTGCGGATCACTGTTGTTAAGGCTGTCATAGGCAGACGCGGCGATCTTGTATCTGCCGGTTTCAAAGGCCAGGTTGCCAATCTCCAGATATACTTTAGAACGAAAATCGGGCATAAGGGCCGCTGCTTTCCCGCTTTGCAGGAAATATCCAAGCGCCTCATCGTAATGTTTTCGGATCAACTCCATTTGCCCCGCGCCATAGTAAATGATGTGCTGATAATCTTCATATTTATCGCGCTTGCTCAGCTTCATCAGTTCGGCGATGGCCTGATTGATGCGTTTGTCTTCATCCTCTC
>JBEISY010000468.1:0-1873 GCA_040375175.1 Chitinophagaceae bacterium | reverse complement strand
TATATTATTGGGGATCCTGGTGATGATCTGGAGCGTCAGGATTCTGGTTAAAGTATTCTAGGTGGAACGACGAATGTACATTTGTATTCATTTAACCCACAGCGCATGAAGGTAACCCTTGTCGTATTTTTTTGCTTCTGGACTTTCAATGGACTGCATGCACAGGCTCAGAAACAGACCGAGCAAGTGGAGCAGATCTGGATTGGTTACTTTAACCAGACTCGTTTTTCTAAGCGCTGGGGAGCCTGGCTTGACGTGCAGCTTCGCACCAAGGATCATTTTACGGATAGCCTTTCGCAGTTCCTGTTCAGGACTGGTGTTACCTACTATATTGACGACAAAACGAAGTTGACCCTGGGTTACGCATTTATCAATCATTTTCCTGCGGATAGCCATCCTGAGATCTCGCAACCGGAACACCGTATCTGGCAGCAGGTGCAGTGGCACACGAACTACAAGAAACTTCGGACCATGCAATGGTTTCGTCTGGAAGAAAGATTCCGGCAGAAAATAAAAGATGCGGATGAATTGGCTGAGGGCTACAATTTTAATTTCCGGATCCGGTACAACTTCTTGATCCAGGGCCCTCTCACAAAAAAGCAGTATGATAAAGGAGCATTAAACTGGGTATTCAATGATGAACTACACGTTAACTTCGGAAAGGAGATCGTCTACAATTATTTTGACCAGAATCGATTATTCCTCGGCTTTAACTATTATCTCACCAAACACAATACGTTGCAGTTTGGGTACATGAATTTGTTCCAGCAGCTGGCTGCCGGTAATAAGTACAAGATGATTCATACCGCGAGGGTATTTTTTTTTCATAACCTTGACCTTTAACATTTCTATATTGCCGCATTGCCGCATTGCCGCATTGTCAAATTGTCTAATTATCTTCGCTTATGGCTTTATTACAGGCGCAGATCACAGAACCCGACTACGGGATGACCGTTACAGATGCCAAGGGGCATACTATCAAGATTGATATTCCTACTGATCAGGGTGGGCATGGAAACGGCTTCAGGCCAATGCAAACCATGTTGGCAGCACTTTGTGGATGCAGTTCAGTAGATGTTGTAAGTATTTTAAAAAAGCAGCGACAGCCACTGGAGGATCTGGTCATCAAAGTAGATGGCGAACGCCAGCATGGCGTAGAACCTGCATTGTGGGAAAAGATCCATCTGCTGTTTCAAATCAAAGGCGAAGTGGACCCCGCAAAAGCAAACAGGGCGGTTCAATTGTCTATGGAAAAATATTGTTCCGTTGCTGAAACATTGCGAAGGGCAGGTGCAGATATAACATGGGAAGTGATGGTTAATGAAACGGTTGTATCGTGAGCAAGGATAAACACAGGGAGACCAGGGCCGTCAGGATTCAAACAAATCGCACTGGTGAAAAAGAGCATTCAACGCCATTGTTCCTGACCAGCAGTTTCACCTATGATTCCGCGGAAGATATGGCTGCTGCATTTGCGGACGACAGCCTCGACGTGAATATTTATTCTCGTTTCAAGAACCCCACCACAGATGAGTTTATCGAGAAGATCGCCTCACTGGAAGGTGCTGAAGATGGTGTAGCTACAGCTACAGGCATGGCCGCAGTTTTTGGGACTTTCATGACCTATCTTGCACAAGGTGATCATCTTCTGTCTTCCTCGGCAGTATTTGGTTCCACACACACGATCATTACCAAGTATCTGCCCAAGTGGGGGATCAGGTCTTCCTATTTCAATATGAATGACCCGGCGTCTATTGAAGGGATGATCAGGCCCGAGACTAAATTGCTGTATGTAGAAACGCCCAGTAATCCCGGACTGGATATCATTGATCTGGAATTTTTGTCCTCAATTTGCAAGAAACATAATATCCTG
>JBEISY010000097.1:0-6472 GCA_040375175.1 Chitinophagaceae bacterium | reverse complement strand
GAAAGATTATACATAAGTCATTCTTCAACCTTCCAACTTCCACCTTCCACCTTTCCTCACACCACCACCTCAAGCACCTTCGTAGCCTCCATATTGGCATTACGCATCGAGATACTGCGCACGGCCTGGCCGGCGAAATCTATAAAGGCCTTTTTGGTAATGGCATCATCCCCGGCCATGATGGGAACGCCTTTATCACCGCCCTCACGGATGCCCTGCACCAGCGGGATCTCGCCCAGGAATGGAATATCATACTGATCGGCCATCTTGCGGCCACCTTCTTTACCGAAAATATAGTAGCGGTTATTGGGCAGTTCTGCAGGGGTGAACCAGGCCATATTCTCTACCAGCCCAATGATGGGCACTTTGATCTGCGCTTGCCCAAACATAGCGATGGCCTTGCGGGCATCTGCCAGGGCAACATCCTGCGGCGTGGTAACGATGATGGCACCTGTCACCGGAACCGTCTGTACCAGGGTCAGGTGGATGTCTCCCGTACCCGGCGGCATATCGATCACCAGGTAATCCAGTTCCTCCCAATACACATCGGTCACAAACTGGCGGATCGCTGAGCTGGCCATCGGGCCTCTCCAAACCACGGCACTCTTCTCATCAACAAGAAAACCAATGCTCATCAGCTTGATGCCAAATTTTTCGATGGGTATGATCATATCTTTTCCATCTACATTGGTCATCAGGGGACGATCCCCCTTCAGTCCGAACATGATGGGAACGGAGGGCCCATAAATGTCTGCATCCATCAGGCCCACCTTTGCACCGCCCTGGGCAAGCGACAAAGCCAGGTTGGCAGACACGGTGGATTTGCCCACGCCGCCTTTTCCACTCACTACGGCAATGATATTTTTCACCTTAGACAACAACGCTTTTCCGTCGAGCCTGTTGGTAGTGGTATTGGCCGTAAACTTTACGGTGATCACCGCATCCGGGTTCACTTTTTCCCGAATTGCCGCCTCACAATCCATCCTCATTTTCTCCTTTAAAGGGCATGCCGGTGTGGTGAGAACGATGGTGAATCTGACCTGGTTTGCATCGATATGAATATCCTGTATCATGTTGAGGGTCACCAGGTCTCTATGCAGATCCGGCTCCTGAACATGGCTAAGTGCCTGTAAAATATCCTGCTGCGTCATATTCAATGAATTGTTAAAGAATTTATCGCGGTGCAAAGGTAACCATTGAACCTGTTACTTTGTTTATTGAGAAAGATGGATGTAAATTGCCACCCAGCCCATGGTTAAAACTTTACGATATTTTGTCATATTGATCGCCTTGCTTGCACCCGTTGCGGTGAAGGCCCAGTTCGAGACTTTTAAAGACACCGTTGTGCAATTATATGGCCTGGTGATGACGGCCGACAGCCTCCGCGGACTGCCTTCTGTTTCTGTGGTGGTCAAGGGTACCGGAAGAGGTACCATCACCAATGGCCAAGGCGTATTTTCCATTGTAGTGATGAAGGGAGATAAGGTGGAGTTCAGCTCTGTGGGGTATAAACCGATCACCGCCACCATCCCATTCAATATTGAAGGCAACCAGTACTCAGTGGTTCAACTGATGGTTACGGATACCGTCTACCTCCCGGCAACTATTATTAAAGCCAGACCCACGCGGGAACAGTTTGAAAGAGATTTTGTGAACACACCCGTTCCGGATGATGATATTGAAATCGCAAGGCAGAATAATGACGAAGCCAAGCGGCGGATTCTTGCACGCTCCCTGCCTTCAGATGGCAAGGAAGCTACCAACTATGCCTTGAAACAATCTTCCCAACGTTATTACTACAGTGGCCAGGCACCGCCGATGAACATCTTAAACCCCGTTGCCTGGGGTGAGTTTGTGAAGGCCTGGAAGCGCGGCGATTTTAAGAAAAAATAGTGTGAGCCTTAATGGTGAGGCCTTAGTCTAAATCCTAACTAAACACTCCCCCTAAACCCTCCCCCTAACCCCTCGCCCTAAACACTCCCCCTAAACACTCCCCCTAGTATTTAAAAAACCCCTCCTTTGTTTTGACGCCAAGCTTCCCCGCAGTTACCATATTCACCAACAAGGGACATGGCGCGTATTTGGGATTGCCGAAACCATCGTGCAAGACACGCAGAATAGCCAGACATACATCGAGGCCAATAAAATCAGCAAGCTGTAATGGACCCATCGGATGTGCCATGCCCAGCTTCATCACCGTGTCAATTTCCTCTTTCGCGGCCACGCCTTCGTAAAGCGTGTAGATCGCTTCATTGATCATCGGCATTAAGATCCTGTTGGCCACAAAGCCTGGGTAATCATTCACCACACAGGGAACTTTCTCCAGTGTTTTGGTAGCGGCAACAATGGCTTCTGTCACTTCCGGAGCCGTGCCATATCCATTTATGATCTCCACCAGTTTCATCACGGGCACGGGATTCATGAAGTGCATCCCAATCACTTTCTCCGGCCTTGTTGTGGCAGCGGCAATTTTGGTGATGGAGATCGATGAGGTGTTGCTGGCAAGAATGGCCTGCGGTAAAGCATAGGCATCCATGTCGCGGAATATCTTCAGCTTAATGTCTACATTCTCCGTTGCTGCTTCAATCACCAGCTCAGCATCACCGATGCCTTCCTGTAAATCAGTGAAGGTGCTGATCCGTGCAAGAGATGACTCTTTTTGTTCAGCACTTACTGCTCCTTTGTTGACCTGGCGGTCAAAATTTTTGACGATGGTAGCCAGCGCTTTCTTCAACTGATCTGAAGAAACATCAATCAGTGAAACCCTGAATCCATATTGGACAAACACATGTGCGATGCCATTACCCATAGTACCGGCACCAATGACAGCAATCTTGTTCATACAGCAAAAATAAATGAAAGCGTCCGAATTAGAATCCCGGCATTTCGGTAATCAGTACTCCAGTCCCCGGATCTGCTGCAACTTATGCATGGCAGCAGACTTGTGCTCCAGCGGAATAGCCAGCGTATAACTGCAGAACAAACCCTGATCCTGCTGATGGATCCTGATCTGGTATTCCCGGATCACCATCATCACCTCATTCATGACCGTATAGTCGAAACGCACCGATACCATCACCTCTACATTTTTCTCCACAACAATACACTGGGCAAGGGCTTCAGCTGCGGCTGTTTTATAGGCGTTGATCAATCCCGGAACACCCAGTAAGGAACCGCCAAAATATCGTACCACCACCACCATCAGGTTGGTCAGGCCGTTGCTGAGGAGCTGTCCCTCAATAGGCTTACCGGCCGAGCCCGATGGTTCTCCATCGTCACTCAACCGATGCTGTTCCCCATCCGGACCAATGCGCCAGGCAAAACAAAAATGGGAGGCCTTGGGATGTTCTTTTTTCAGCGACTGCAAACGCAACTTGCAGTCGTCCGGAGTATCTACCGGATACGCATAACCGAAAAACTTGGAACCCCTGTCCCGGAAGTCGGAACGCCCTTCTGTCCCAATGGTATGAAAACGAAATCCAGCCATTACCCCCAAGCCATTAACAGGATGGCCGCAACCGCCAATGCAATGCCGGCCCAGTTGAGTTTCGATAATTTTTCCCGGAAGGCAAAAAACGCAACGAGGGTGCTGAAGAGTACAATGCCGATGTTCACAATGGGGAAGATCGCAGAACTGTTTCCTTCATATTCTCCAAGTACTTTGATGAGGCACCAGACGGAAAAATAATTGGGAAAGCCGATACAGATGCCGCCGATGATGGAACGCGGATCAAATCTCTCTTTCCCCGATACCAATCGAAAGATCAAATACAGCCCACCCAGCAGTGCAGCTATGGCAAAAGCGATAATGAAAAAACTGTCTTTATTGCCTTCATTGAGAAAAGCCTTATCTACATGCGCTACAATCGCATCCAGCACCCCGCTTCCGATAAACAATGCTGCGGGCACGGCAAGGATCCATCCATGTGCCGATCTGAGGGAAGATCCCTCGATCTCTTTATGCGGCCAACTCGTCATCACTACCGCCGCAAGCGCTGTGAACACGCCCATCCATTTCATCCAGGTGGATGATTCGCCATAAAAAAATATGGTAAACAGGAAGGGTATCACCAGCGATAACTTAAAGGCTACAGAAGCTACGGCAACGCCAAGATTGATGGAGGTAAATGCAATGACATTGAACAGCACAATAAAAAATACTCCCATCACAATGGCCCACCATAACCAGGGAGCCTGTTGCGTAATGGCATCCGTAGGATAGCCCTTGTTCATGAAGGAGCCGATGACCACACAGGTGATATAGTTAAAGACGATGGCCTGTAACGAAGAAATCTGGTACTTGCCCAGCACTTTAAAAGCAAGGGTAAGGCAAGACGTAAATACAATGGTCAGGATCAGATAAATCATGAGGGATAATATATGGTCACCAAATCGTTTAACAATGTAAGGGTTTCTTTTTTGCCAAAGACGGGCACAGCAGGAGCCTGCAGTCCCTGATCCACATGAAGGGTTGTATTGGTGAGCACCCGGATCTCGTCCCAGCAGTCTTTGTCCAAAAATGCCTGCAAAGTTTTTGCGCCACCTTCTACCAATACACTTTGGATCTTCAGCACATATAAAGCATGCAGGATCTGGTCAACCAGATCCACATCGTCCGTCACCTGGTAAAACTTCAATATGCCCACCATATCATGCTTCCGGGTATTGAAAACGATGGTTGGTGTTTGGCCATCAAAAACCTGCAAGTGTGCAGGCAGTGAAAGATCCATGTCCACCAAAAGACGAATCGGATGTTTGCCTGTCCACAACCTGTTGGTTAGAGAAGGATTGTCCAGCAGTGCTGTTCTTGCACCCACGAGAATGGCCGCTTCATCATTGCGCCATTGGTGAACCAATCGATTGCTAAGGTCATTGCTGATGAGCAGCCGTTCGTCTCCATTTGCGGCCATTTTTCCATTTGCAGACGCCGCCCATTTCAGGATCACAAAGGGACGATGTTGGCGATGGAAGATGAAAAACCGACGATTCAATTCCTCACATGCTGCTGTGGCAATGCCTGTGACGACGTCTACCCCTGCAGCCCGGAGTATAGCGATGCCTTGTCCATTGACATCCGGGAATGGATCCTGGCTCCCGATGACAACCCTGGGAATTTGGTACGCGATGATCAGGTCCGCACAAGGTGGTGTTTTACCAAAATGTGCACAGGGCTCCAGCGATACATACATCGTTGCCAGCGGGATCAACGCATGGTCTTCAGGCGCAACACTATTGATACAATTAACTTCCGCATGCGCCTTACCGTATTGCTGGTGCCAGCCTTCTCCAATGATACGCTCGGCATATACCAGCACCGCACCAACCATGGGGTTGGGCGCTACGGTGCCACTCCCTTTGCGGGCCAACTCCACACAACGCAACATATAGGCAACATCGCTATTCATACCGCCGCAAATCTAATGTAATATTTATGTTTGCAGGATGACGGCCAATGCAGCACAGCAACTACTGAGGGAACAGATCCGCCAGCGCTATGAAGAACGGGAAGCATCGGCCATTGCACAATGGGTGGTGGAAGACATCACAGGTACCACCAGGGCAGACCGGTTGCTTCGCGATCCGGAACTGACCGAAGAACAAATGGCGATTTTTGAACGATTAAGCCAACAACTTATGTCGGGCGTTCCGATGCAATACGTGTTGGGCTACGCAATGTTCATGGGGCTGGAGTTCTCCGTCAACCACCACGTACTCATCCCGAGGCCGGAGACCGAAGAGCTGGTGCAGTGGTTACTGGAATCAACGCCTGAAGAAGCAGAGATCCTTGATATTGGATCCGGTTCTGGATGCATACCCATCATCATCAGCAAACAACGTACGGGTGCTTCCGTTACAAGCATCGATGTCAGTGCCGATGCACTGGCGGTGGCAAAGGAAAATGCAAAGCGGCTGAATGCCCGGGTGCAATGGGTGCAGGGAGATTTCCTGGATCTTTATGTACAGGAACAATTGGATCATCCAACAGTGATCATCAGCAATCCGCCTTACATACCCGCCAGCGATAAAGATATCATGGCGGCACATGTGGTGGATCACGAACCGCATGTGGCATTGTTTGTTCCAGACGATGACGCATTGAAATTCTATCGCGCCATCATTACCTATGGCTCACAGCATGGCGTAACCGAAATTTTCTTTGAAACGCATTACCAGCTGGCTCAGCAAGTAGCAGCTTTGGGTGAGGGCAGTGGATACAGGGCGGAGGTCAGAGAGGATATGGCGGGGAATGAAAGAATGGTTAGACTAATGCGGTAATTTGACAGTGCGGCAATGCGGCAGACGCTTCGCGAGGCATAGGGCATTGGGCACTGGGCATTGCTGGCCTGCGCAGAAACCCGCGGAGTGCCTGCCGGCGCGCCGCTACGCATGGCGCGCATACCTACCTTGCCGCTTTGCCGCACTACCGAATTGCCACATTAAAGAGTCTAATTCTTATCAACAGAAAACACCG
>JBEISY010000251.1:0-3961 GCA_040375175.1 Chitinophagaceae bacterium | reverse complement strand
TCTGCACCCACTCACGGTCTATGCGGTCGGCGATAAAACGGCGCAGCTTTTGAAGAAATCCGGTTTTAAGAAAATCCATAGCGCTCAGGGCGATGCCGTTGATCTCATTCAGCTGATCAAAATTTCTGCCGATAATCGCAATCTGCTTGCCGTCTTCACTGATGGATCCACCCGCAGGTACATCCAATCCTGTAGCGATCTCCGCAACCTGGTTGGAAGCAGGATCAAATCGCGCCATCTTATTCCGCATCTTATCGGAATATCCAAACAACATTCCACTGGCATCCCAGTGGATAAGGTTTTTGTTCTCATCGATCTGATTCAATACCTCCCTGCTCTTTCCCGAAGCAAGATCCATAATGAACACCCGGTTGTTCTTGAAAAAATGTGTGACCGTATCATTCACGTTAGAGGTGTAAGCAATCTGCTTGCCATCCGGACTCCAGAGTTGAATGAAATGTGAAGAAGGATTTTGAACGTTGGTTTTCGTTACACCCGTAGCTACATCATGCAAGGCAATATCTGCATAGATTCCCGAGTTGATCAAAGGATTGGGCTGACGCGTATACGCGATCTGCTTCCCATCGGGACTCCAATCGAACCCACCCACCGTGAAATTTCCGTTGGTGAGTCGCTTCGCTTTGGGCATGGTCCAACAATTCTTCTTAGCAGTGCTGTCTTTACTATCATAACAGGGAAGCCTACCCGCATTTCGTACGGAGTCCAGGTTAAAATTCAACACCCACAAATGACTAAGCCTAAACTCTAAACCCTCAACCCCAAACCCTCCGTATTTTTCTTTCTCCGCCTTGGCTTCCTTGGATTCCGGATCCACGCGCGTAAATGCACTCTGCTGCATATCTGGTCGCCATTCATAGGTACCCACACCATCGTCTTCTGCCGTAATCGGAAATGCTTCGCCGCCATCCACTGCAATCAGATAGACCTGGCTCTTGCTGCCCCGATCAGCCACAAAACTCACCCACTTCCCATCCGGCGTGAACCGCGCATTGCTGCTACTGCCAGTAGCCGTTGCCGTTAGTTGAAAAGGTTTGCCGCCATCCCTGCTCAGCCAGATCTCCGTATCGTAATTGTTCTCTTTCCAGTTGGTGCTGGTCACCGCATACAAGACATGCTTGCCGTCCGGACTGATGGTGACACCGCCAACCGACTTCAGGCTGATCCAGTCTTCAAAAGTAATTGAAGGCGTTTGGGCCAGGGCGGTCAATACGCAGAAGATCCCAGCGAGGGCGGCAAAAATTTTTCTCATATGCGATGGTTGTTTTTAAAGGTAACGGTTCTCGTGGAGACTAACGAGCACGCGTGAGTAGGACCTTTTGTACCGATGTTACCGGAAAATTTTCCACGCCACTGCCCGTAGGCGTAGGTGCGCCTACGCGGAACAAACAATACATCTTGTTGCCAAATACAAACTCATCCAGCAGAATCCCATCGCCCTCATCGGTCACAAACCTCGTGGCCGATTTTTTACGAAGGATATAATCTTTGGTGAGGGGTCTTGTGGCAGACAAATAATCCATCCGCCATTGCCAACTGCTGTCGGTCATACGGGCAACCGTAAACGCCACTTTCACACTGTCCCGCAGTTCACCGCGTTGCCAGATCTGCATCATCCCGCTCCACTTACCGATGCACTGGTCAGGGAAGAGGGTTTGGGAAAATACGGCGGGAAGCAATTGATTGAACCCGCGAGACCCATCTCTACGGACCAAAAACATAACCCAAAAATGTGACATTTTGGGTTATATTACAAAAATACAACCCAATTTATAGCATTTTTGGGTTGTATTAGCAATTGAAATCGACTTCAGACGCTCTACATAACCCAATTTTTACTATTTTTGGGTTATATTCATACAACATAACCCAAAATTGGTTCAATCACTTCCCATATCACAGGATCTTGAAACAAAAGCTATTTTGAAGAAACTAGCCTTGGCGCATAAGGCCCTGGCTGAGTTAAAAGGCATCGTCACCAGCATGCCCAACCAGGCCATTCTTCTGGAAACGCTTTCATTGCAGGAAGCCCGGGAGAGTTCTGCTATTGAAAATATCATCAGCACCTATGATGAGTTGTATCAAAGCAATGTTTTTCAGAACAGCTTTGTGAACCCTGCCGCTAAGGAAGTGTATCAATATGCCCGGGCATTGAAAAAAGGGTTTGACCTAGTCAATCAGCATCAGCTGCTCACAAACAACACCATTCTGCAGATCCAGGAAACCGTTGAGCAAAACAATGCCGGATTCCGTAAGCTTCCTGGTACTAAACTAATGAATGACAAAACTGGTGAAGTAGTGTATACCCCACCGCAGGATTATGACACCATCATTGCGTTGATGAACAACCTGGAACAGTTTATCAATGACGATGACATGATGGAAGCAGATCCGCTGGTGAAAATGGCGATCATCCATCATCAGTTTGAAAGCATTCATCCTTTCTATGATGGGAATGGTAGAACAGGACGCATCATCAACATTTTATACCTGGTTCAAAAAGAGCTATTGCATTTGCCTGTGCTTTATCTGAGCAAGTATATCATTCTCCATAAAGAGAGCTACTACAAGTTGTTACAAACTGTGAGGGAAAAAAATGATTGGGAACCCTGGATCTTATTCATCCTGGATGGCGTGCAGCAAACTTCACTGGAAGCCATCAAACAGATCAGGGGCATCAACAACTTAATGCAGGAGTTCAAGCAGCGCATCCGTACGCATCATCCTAAAATATACAGCCAGGATCTGTTGCATAACTTATTCAAATACCCTTATACCAAAATTGAATTTATACAGGAGGATCTCGGCATCAGCAGAAACACGGCCATCCGTTATCTTGAACAGCTTGTTGCTTCGGGCATCCTTGTAAAACAAAAAGTAGGTCGGGATAATTTTTATGTCAACAGGTCTTTATTTGCCTTGTTGACCGATGAGGAGGTTCACAGGTTTCCAGGTGCTGATGATAATTGACCAGGCTAACGGATTGGCGTTCTGTTTGGAAGTCTGCATAATGCGCCTCGATGCGATCAAGAACATCCAGCAATGCATCCATACTATCCAGCGTCATGAGTGATGTAAAGAAAATCTCCCTGAGTTGGGGAAGACCTTTTAGATAGCTTGCGTAGCGGCCCCGCATCTCTCTGATCGCTTTCCACTCGCCCTCCCATGCTGCGGACATTTGCAGGTGCTGCCTGCAAACAGCTACCCGCTCCGCAACGGTAGGCGGCGCTTTTTCTTCACCAGTGATCAGGTAATGTTTGATCTCCCCGAAGATCCATGGGTTACCGATGGCGGCCCTTCCGATCATGATGCCATCCACACCATAGCGTTCTTTATAGGCCAATGCTTTTTGCGGGCTATCGATATCCCCATTGCCAAAAATCGGAATGGTGATGCGGGGGTTGTTTTTTACTTTTCCGATGAGTGTCCAATCTGCTTCGCCCTTGTATAATTGCGAGCGGGTACGTCCGTGGATGGTGAGTGCCTGAACACCCGCGTCTTGTAGCCTTTCCGCCACTTCCTCGATATTGATGGATTGCTCATCCCAGCCCAGTCTTGTTTTTACGGTAACGGGGAGGCTGGTGGCTTTCACGCAAGCTTCGGTGAGCTTAACCATGAGTTTAAGATCTTTCAACACGCCCGCACCTGCACCTTTACTCACGATACCCTTGACCGGGCAGCCGAAGTTGATGTCCACAAAATCCGGTTGCACGCTATCAACAATAGCCGTGGCCATCGCCATCGTCTCTTCATTACCGCCATAGAGTTGAATGCCGATGGGTCTTTCCTCCGGCAGGATCTCCATTTTCTTTCTGCATTTATCGGTGCCATTGACGAGTCCGTGGCTGGAAATAAATTCCGTGTACAGGAGATCAGCGCCATGTGCCTTGCAGAGCATGCGGAAGGGCGGATCACTCACATCCTCCATGGGTGCAAGTAGTAG
>JBEISY010000436.1:0-2205 GCA_040375175.1 Chitinophagaceae bacterium | reverse complement strand
GGGAGTTCAGGTTTGTTGAACTCATTGGTGGCGTACTGGGATTCCTGATAGGTCTTTTTCAAGTGGGAATCACCCTTTTAGCCAACTGAACCACCTGTCCAATGTTTTTTGTCATTGAACCGTTTGCCGTTCAACACGTTATCCTACGGTTTACCAGAATATTAGGATGTGGGAGCAAAGGTTTTTCCGCCGCTTCGCATCTAATCAACCAAATCCCTTGCATGAGACATTTGCTGCTTGTATTGCTGATACTGACTACCACCTGCTTATGGGCACAGCCCCCGGCCGGTATGAACCGAGGCGGCGGCCAGGGCATGAACATGGGCCGTTTTTACGGTAAGGTGATTGATGCAAAATCCAATAAACCCGTGGAAGCTGCTTCCATACAGCTGATCGGGTATAAATTTGACAGTGTTCAAAAGAAACGGGTTGAAGCAGTTCTCGGTGGTCAGCTTACAGCCGCAAACGGAGACTTTGCACTCGAAAACCTGCCTGTTATGGGGCAGTTCAAACTGAAGATCTCCGCCATCGGGTATGAACCATATGAGCAGGCCATCAAGTTTGACGTTAAGCCTGGTAGTGATATGTCCGCCATGATCAACGCTGTTGATAAGGATCTCGGAAACATCAAACTGAATGTTGACGCAAAGCAACTGGAAACAATTACGGTCACCGCAACAAAGCCGTTCATGCAGATGGGTGTTGACCGCAGGATTTTCAATGTGGAGAAAAGCCTTGTTTCCCAAGGCCAGACGGCCACTGAACTGATGCGCAATATTCCAGGATTGAATGTGGATATCGATGGCAATGTTACCCTTCGCAATGCAACACCAACCATTTTTGTGGATGGCAGGCCCACAACACTTACGCTTGACCAAATTCCAGCAGACGCCATTGCATCGGTTGAAATGATTACCAATCCTTCTGCAAAATATGATGCCTCCGGCGGTATGGCAGGCATCCTCAATATCGTATTGAAAAAGAACCGCCGGGCAGGGTACAATGGTAATCTTAGGGCGGGTATAGATTCACGGGCTAAAATCAATCTTGGCGGTGACCTCAATGTCCGCCAGGGTAGGGTGAATATGTTCCTGAGCGGCATGTACAACCAACGCAAAAACATCGGCGTTGGACAGTCGATCCGTACAGAAACTTACTACGATCCAAATGTGCGGTTCACCCAGAACAATAATCCCGTGAGCGAAGGTGCTTTTATGTTCCTTCGTGGTGGCTTCGATTTCCTGGTTGATAACAGAAATACGATCACGCTGAGTGCCAACTACGTAAGGGGAGACAACACCAGTGAGGATTTGCTGAAGATACAGACGGACACGCTTTCTAATCCAGTAACTACTTCTTTCTCAGACAGGACCACTTTTAATGATTTCTTTTTCCGGAATACAAACCTTGCTTTGGGTTATAAACGACTCTTTAAAAAATCAGGTATGGAGTTGACATCCGATATCAACTATAGCATGTCTAAGAACGGAAGTGAAGGTGGATTCAGGACAGACTATTTTGATGAGAACAACAACCCTAAGGGTATTCCGATTTACCAAACCCAGGAAGGTAGCGGTAACACCAAAAACTTCACTTTTCAGACGGATTACATCAACCCGCTAAATGATAAATCCAAAATGGAACTGGGTGTAAGGGCCGCGATTCGTAATGTGCAAAATGAGAACCTCAACTATATTCAGGATCCCCTCACCGGTGAGCTGATACCCATCGCCCAGATCAATGCCAACTTCAAATACCAGGAGCAGGTGTACGCCGCATATGGAACCTATTCCAGTAAGTTAGGAGAAACCCTTTCTTTCCAGGTTGGCTTGAGGGCAGAAAGTTCAAGTTATGACGGGACCTTGCTTACAGACGGATCTACTTTTAGTAATTCCTTTCCGATCAGCCTTTTCCCCAGCATTTTCATGACCAAGAAACTTAAGAACAATGCTGATCTTCAGTTAAACTATTCAAGAAGGATTAACAGGCCGAATTTCTTCCAGTTGATGCCTTTTGTGGACTACACAGATTCTTTGAACATCAACAGGGGAAACCCCAACCTGGTACCGGAATTCACCAACTCTTTTGAGCTTTCTTACCAGAAAAACATGAAGAAAGGTCATAGCCTTTTGTTCTCCGGTTGGTTTAAATATACGGATAACCTGATCACTCGCTGTCAGATCAAAGAACCAATTTCAATACCTT
>JBEISY010000218.1:0-4188 GCA_040375175.1 Chitinophagaceae bacterium | reverse complement strand
GTACTTGTTGTTCGGCTTCTTCTACTTGTTTTTTTGTGTTGACGGCAAAAAGGAACTTACCCGCTCCTATGCCTACGGCTAAAGCAATTACACCAATTATAATGGGTAAAATTTGAATGAAATCCATGTAAGTTGGGTTTTATCAATGTCTCACGGTTTAAAAAACACCCAATTCGGGCTATAAGTACGAAGATAGTAAAATTAACGAGGCAATTGTTACAGGTCGCAGGTCGCAGGTCGCATAGGTCGCAGCAGGCACCCTGCGACCTATGCGAACTATGCGACCTGCGACCTATTCAGTAAGCAGGGCTTCAAGCGAAGAAAGCGCTTCATTTATCCCCGTTTCGGTAAAGTGGCCCGCTTGCTGCTCCGTAACAAACCACAGCAGAACCATGGAAACGTAATCCTGCATATCCTTGCCTGCAAAACTGGTCTTAAACTCCAGGATTTTGTCGTTGATCTTTTTGGTGATCATCCTTACGGATTCCTCATCCGATGATTGAATCCGGATCCGGTAGTTACGGTCTCCGATGACAATATTGATGGGTAATAAATTTTCTTGCGACATATTTAAGGCTTTACGCTTGGTTAATAGAGAAATTGTATATATTTATAAACATTTTGTACACTTCCCCGGCCCTTTGATAGACCTCCCTACTAACCTTGAAGATACACAAAGAAGGATATCCGCTTCTACCCCCTTTGAGATCTGAACATTTAAACTGCATGTCATCCATGATTGCCAGACCCAAATCAGCTGTCTTCATTGACGCCGTCGTATTTGAAGTGGACTGCGATGTACCCGCTTCCCCCCTCAGGGCGGTGCTAAAAGATGAGTCCGGATGCATCATCTGTACTTTATCTGCCGAAATGCCCATTGGAAGAACCCATTATCGTTGGCATGGCCTGAACGACCTTCCTTATGGCATTTACCACCTTATCATGCATCATGGCGAAGAAGAGACCTCGGTAAGGATGGTGAAGCGGATTTGAACTAGTATGAAAGTGCGGAAATGTGGAAGTGTGAATTTGGGGTTACTGTGAAAGCATGGCGATACACCTGTCGATTTCCTTGATGTACTGATTCAGTTGCTTTTCGAGGGCTTTTTTTGAGACCTCATCCATTTGGCCGCCTGAAACCTTTGCCAGGTTCAGCTGCTCTTCGAGATGGCCCACTTTTTCCTTCAGTTCCAGCTCTACGCCCTGTTTTCGGTTCAACTCCGTTCTCAGTTTTTCATTCTCTTTTTCCAGGACCCGTTGCTTTTTTACAAGTGCCTGAACTTTTGTCCTGATCCTATCGATCTGTTCAATGGGTTTCATGATTTCCTGATTTCTGCGTTGAGTTCCTTCTCAAAAGTTACGATGATTTTTTGCATCATTTCGTCCACATCTTTATCGGTCAGGGTTTTTTCTTCGTCCTGGAAGGTGAAACTCATGGCCATGGATTTCTTGCCTGCACCCAACTTTTCACTTTCAAACACATCAAACAATTTGGTTTGGGTGAGCTTTGGCATCTTCACTTTTTTTACCAGCCCGTCGATCTGGTGATAGTCCAGCTTGTTGTCTACCACAATGGCGAGGTCCCGCTGCACTGCCGGGAATTTTGGGATCTCCCGATAGCGAAGTTGCTGGGTTGCCGCGAGGCTCAGACATTTATCCCAGAGCAGATCCACTACGTAAACATCCTGCTTGACGCCAAATTGTTCCGCGAGTTTCGGACTCAGTTTGCTCACCGTGCCCAATGTTTCTTTTCCGGCAACAACAGACAAGTGTTCTGCCATTTTTACGTGGGTTTCGGCAACAAAGGAAAGACCGGTGATACCCAACTGGCGCAGCACAGCTTCTCCCAATCCTTTGGCGTAGTAGATATCCGTAATTTCTTTTTTGATGTGCCAGTTTTCTTCCCGGCTCTTTCCGGTCAGGAACAAAGTTAGATGCGCAGTCTCTTCATATTTCCCTGTACCATAAACCGCATAAGTTTTACCGAATTCAAACAACCGGAGGGTGTTGTTTTTTCGGTTCAGATTATGGAGGATGGTGTTGAGTCCTGTCTCCAGCATGGATACCCGAAGCACATCCAGTTCTGCACTCAGGTTGTTCATCATTTTCACGGCATACTTCTGCTCTTGTTCAGACAGCCATGCACTGTTGGCGATGGAGTTATTCATGATTTCATTAAATCCCATACCCACCAGGATTGACGAGATCCGTTCTTTCTGAATCTCCGCGAATGCATTGGCTTCTGTGGAAGGGGTAATGGTAATGGTAGCCGGTATGGCGATATTGTCAAAGCCATCGATCCGCATAATCTCTTCCGCCACATCTGCAGGTAAGCTGACATCGGTCTTATGAAGGGGCACTTCAAGCAATAGGCCATCAGCGTCTTCCTGCGAGATGCCAAAGCCCAGGGCCTTCAGGATTTCTTTTATCGTATCTGCAGCATATGACTTGCCACTCAGCTTCTGTAAATAAATGTATGTGAACCGCACTTGTTTTTGCACAGCGGGCGATGGATAGATATCAATGAGTTCCGATGCGATCCTGCCACCCGCGATCTCGCAGATCAGGGCCGCAGCTCTTTTCATCACGTTAACGGTATTGCTGATGTCCACATTCTTTTCGAAATGGGTAGCAGCGTCTGTCCTTAAGTTGTGACGGAACGATGTTTTGCGGATCATGGAAGGATTGAACCACGCGCTTTCCAGGAAAATGTTCCGGGTGCTTTCACTCACGCCACTGTGCTTACCGCCAAATACACCCGCAATACACATAGGACTGCTGTTGGCATCACAAATAATCAGGTCATCCTGGTGGAGCTTTCTTTCTTTATCGTCAAGACTCAGGAACGGCGTGCCGTCCGCAAGGGTTTTCACGATGATCCCTGCGCCGCCAATCCTGTCCGCATCAAATGCATGCAGGGGCTGGCCGGATTCATGCAACACATAGTTGGTAATGTCCACGATGTTGCTGATGGGTCTGATGCCGATGGCTTTCAGCCTTTTCGCCATCCAGGAAGGAGACGGGCCTGTTTTTACATCGGTGATGCTAACCCCTGTATATCTGGGGCAAGCCTCTCTTTGTTCAACACTAACGGCGATGGGTAATTGTTTTTCAGCCGCGGGGCCAGCAGATGCGGGGAAAGGATTTTTCACCTGTACATCCCGGTGTTCATGGTGCGTCAGCCATGCACATATGTCGCGCGCCACGCCGAGATGGCTCATCGCGTCTGACCGGTTGGGCGTGAGCCCTATTTCTATGA
Organism: Chitinophagaceae bacterium; assembly: GCA_040375175.1. GTDB lineage: Bacteria > Bacteroidota > Bacteroidia > Chitinophagales > Chitinophagaceae > Pollutibacter. The sequence continues at coordinate 929 of JBEISY010000218.1, read as the reverse complement.
TATGATCTTCGTATGGCTGGAAATAATCAGATGCAGTTGTTCCCACTTCGGCGTCCGGTGGCAGAACCATGATGCCTGCGTGGGAATGCCCGAGTCCTATTTCATCTTCGGCACAGATCATCCCATGGCTTTCTTCACCACGGATCTTCGCGATCCGCATGGTCAGGGGTTCACCATGGGTTGGGTAGATGGTGGTGCCCACCGGCGCTACCACTACTTTTTGTCCGGCAGCCACATTGGGTGCGCCACAAACGATCTTCAGGGGTTCCGCCGCGCCGATATTCACCTTTGTGAGGGAGAGTTTATCAGCGTTGGGGTGCTTTTGTACCTCCAGTACTTCTCCGATCACGAGGCCTTTCAGGCCACCTTTCACTTCTTCGTAGGGGATTAGGTTTTCCACTTCCAGTCCTATTGCGTTCAGGATGGAACAGAGTTTTTGCGGATCCAGTTCAACAGGCAGGTAGTCAAGCAGCCATTTGTGTGAAATCGTCATGCGTGCAAAGATAAGGCATTAGGCATTGGGCAATAGGCATTGGGAGGCATTGGGCATTGGGCATTAGGCATTGGGCATTGGGGGGCATTGGGCATTAGGCATTGGGGGATGCTCGCGAAATAATCGTGATTTTGGATAGATTTCTTTACGCACCCCGGATGTTAACTTACCTTGTGATGATCTGGGAAATGAAGCCCGAATTGTGAATTTCCCAGCCGGGATTGTGAATATCTGCCGTTTTGCGTGGATAAACCTGTGTATGAACTCTCGGTAACTATCCTTTTGGAAAAATTTGGTGGCGCGGCGGCATAGTGTTTAATTCGCACCCCCCATTGAGGAAAGGGAAAAGATAAAGGGAGAAGGTGGAAGGAATTGCCGCATTTCCGAATTGCCGCATTGCCACATTATTCAGGGTGATAGTTTAAAAACGACAATG
>JBEISY010000364.1:0-2885 GCA_040375175.1 Chitinophagaceae bacterium | reverse complement strand
TTGCAGTACTGTATCATTATTCAATGCAGGTTTCATTATGATTAAATGCATCCCTGCCGAAGTCATACCTTTGTGGCGTCATGATCAAGAACTATTTATCGCTTGTCAAGTTTTCTCATACCATCTTTGCGCTGCCCTTTGCGTTGATCGGATTTTTCATTGGACTTTTTTACAAACAATACGGCGAGATTCCTTTTGCAGGCAGGCCCACAGGCATTTTTGAGGAAAAGAATTTCCCTTCTATAGCATCCCCCTCAATCCTCACCCTGTTCCTCCTCGTGTTGGGCTGTATGGTGACGGCTCGAAGTGCGGCCATGGCCTTCAACCGTTTTCTGGATCGTAAGTACGATGCACTGAATCCTCGCACAGCCATCCGTGAAATTCCGAAGGGCATTATCACGCCGGGCAATGCGCTTGCCTTTACTATCGTGAATTGCATATTGTTCATCGTCTTTACCTGGTTCATCAATCCCATCTGTTTCTACCTTTCTCCGGTGGCCCTTTTAGTGGTGCTGGGGTATAGTTATACTAAGCGCTTCACACCGCTTTGTCATATTATTCTCGGCGTTGGTTTATCACTGGCACCTATAGGCGCTTTCCTTGCAGTAACCGGGAGCTTCGCACTTCTCCCATTGCTTTTCTCCTTTGCAGTGTTAACATGGGTAAGTGGATTTGATATTATCTACGCTTTACAGGATGTAGAGTTTGATCAGTCGCAGCAACTATATTCCATCCCCGCATGGTTGGGTAAGCCTAAAGCACTCATGGTCTCTTCCATCCTCCACCTTCTATCTTCCACCTTTGTCATAGCGGCCGGTCTCTATGGCGGTTTCGGCATTTGGTACTGGATCGGTGTCGCGGTGTTCATCGGTATGTTGATCTATCAGCATTCCATCGTAAAACCCAATGATCTTTCCCGTGTGAACCTCGCATTCATGACAGCCAACGGTATTGCCAGCGTTGTGTTCATGTTTTTTGTACTGGCCGATCTTTTTTTCTAATTGCCAATTGTTAATTGTTAATTGCCAACTTATGAGGATTATGGCCATCGACTTCGGTAAAAAACGCACCGGCATTGCCGTGACGGATCCGTTGCAGATCATTGCAACAGGCATCACTACCGTTGACACGCATATGGCACTGGTTTTTTTGCGCGATTATCTTTCCAAAGAACAGGTGGAAACCATCATCGTTGGTGAGCCCCTTAACCTGGATGATTCTGAGACCCATGCCACTGCCGGTGCGCGCGAGTTCTCCAAAAAATTGAAACGCCATTTTCCCGGAATCAAGGTTGAACTTGTGGATGAGCGATTTACATCGAAAATGGCCAGTGATGCTATCCGGGAAATGGGATTGAAGAAAAAAGATCGGAGGGAGAAGGGACTTGTGGATGAAGTGGCGGCAACCATTATGTTGCAGGAGTATTTGGAATCCAGGAAGCCTGGAATCCCGTAATCTTGTAAATCCGGAGTTGGAGCGCTCCAATCCGGGATTCCAGAATTTACGGATTCCCGGATTCCACCTTACCTTTGCGCTATGATTCTTCCCATCGTAGCATATGGTCATCCTGTACTCCGGCAGGTTGCGGCTGACATCGATCAAGACTACCCGCAGCTGGATAAACTCATCGCAGACATGTGGGAGACCATGTACAATTCCAACGGTGTGGGCCTCGCAGCACCACAGATCAATAAATCGGTCAGGCTTTTTGTGATCGACAGCACCCAGATTTTCGATGGTATGGACGAGGATGAGAAAGAAGAATATACCGATGCGCCGGGGGTGAAGCAGGTTTTCATCAATGCCCACGTCGTGAGCCTCAACGGCGAGGAATGGAGTTATAACGAGGGCTGCCTCAGCATCCCCAAGATTCGGGAAGACATTGTCCGCAACGAGGAAGTGACCCTGCGTTACCAGGACGAGCAGTTTCAGGAACATATCAAGACCTTTCACGGCATCACGGCGCGAGTGATCCTGCATGAATATGATCACATCGATGGAAAACTGTTCATCGATAAAATTTCCCTGCTCAAGCGCAAGCTGATCAAGGGAAAGCTGGACGATATCTCCAAGGGGAAAGTGCGCACAGACTACCGCATGCTTTTCGCCAAATGATCCGCTGCGGCATCATCATCGGCCTTCTCTTCCTGGCCTGCACCGCGCGGGGCCAGCAAAAAGATACCATCGATGGAAGGGTAGTGACCTTATCGGAAGTCATCATCCGCTCCGGCACAGATGTGCGCGGATTCATCCAGCGCGTGAAAGAAGATACCAGTTTTTACAAGGCTTTCAAGAACCTGCGCGTGCTTCAGTTTTCTGCGATCAATGATATCCGCATGATGGATAAAAAAGGCCGTACCGAAGCCTCGCTGTTCAGCAGAACCCGCCAGCTGCGTAACCAGAATTGCCGCCATACCGTGCGCGATGAAGAAAAAGTCACCGGTGATTTTTATGATAAGAAGGGCGGTTACAATTACTATACAGCCTCCCTCTATGCCTCCTTGTTTTTTGCCTTTGACACGGTCTGCGATGAGAACAACATCGTCAGCGGTACGGAACGAAGCCTGGCCGGAAAGTCCGGCGTGGAGAAGCACAAGGAGCAGCTCAAAATGCTGTTCTTCAATCCCGGCATGCGCATTCCCGGAATTCCGCTGATGGGCAACAAGGCCGCCGTATTTGACGATGAACTTGCGCCTTATTATGATTTTTCCATTGATGTGCAGGACAGGAAGGGAAAGCCTTGTTATGTTTTTTCCGTGAAAGCGAAAACCAAAGATGAGGGCGGTGATCCGGATTAAGTGGGGATCGATGAGATGGTGACCTGGTTTGATTACAGCAATTTCCAGGTGCTCGCGCGCAACTCTACCCTCAGCTACGGGGCAGGA
>JBEISY010000190.1:0-4624 GCA_040375175.1 Chitinophagaceae bacterium | reverse complement strand
CTCTGGGTAAATACACATGTGCATGTCCAGTTCCAGCGCCTGCTTCATCCGGTTGAACGCATCCTTCCTGCTCGCATCACTTTTTCTGTCTACCAGTACCGAACCCCTTCGATAGATCATTCCAAACAACGGCACTTTGACGATCTCCATTTTTGCAATGGTTTTATTGGCGCCAGGGATACCAGGACTTGACAGCGGCACATCCATCATGGATTTGTGGTTGCAGGTGATAATATAGTTTTCACCAGACTTGTATTTTTCTCTACCGGTTACGGTCATCCGGATACCTGCCAGCGGCAGGAATACAGCCATCCAACGACGAATCCAGCGCATGAAAATATCCGTGCGTTTGGGTTCTGGATGAAACTTCACGGCCCACATCGGAATCCAGAAAATCAGCATGGTGAAAATAAAAATCACCGCGGACCATAGCAACCACAAAAAGCCGAAAACGCGTTTGAACATGGTGCAAAAGTCAACGTTCAAAGTTCAAAAGTCAAAAAAAGATTTTCGAATTTTGATTTCTTACAACTTCCAGTCAATCGGGTCCCTCCCATGCTTCACCAATAACTCATTGGTCTTAGAAAAATGCCTGCAACCAAAGAAACCTTTCTCGGCCGAAAAAGGAGAGGGGTGCGCCGCTTTGAGAACGGTATGTTTTGTTTCATCGATGAGCGGCTGCTTTTCTTGTGCAAACCGCCCCCAGAGCAGGAAAACAAGGTTTTCTTTTTTATCTGAAAGGGTTCTTATTACTGCATCTGTAAAGTTCATCCAACCTATGCCGGAATGGCTCATGGGTTCATTGGCCCGCACCGTGAGGGAAGCATTGAGCAGTAATAAACCTTGTTCTGCCCATGCGCTAAGATCGCCATGACCCGGCTGCATGGGAATACCAAGGTCAGATCTTATCTCTTTAAAAATGTTTTGAAGCGAAGGTGGCGGTTTGACACCCCTTGGTACGGAGAAACTCAGGCCCATGGCCTGTCCAGGACCGTGATAGGGATCCTGGCCGATCAGCACCACTTTCACCTGGTCAAATGGTGTTTGCAAGAAAGCGTTGAAGATGAGAGGGCCGGGCGGATAGATGGTTCTTCCGGTAGTTTTCTCCGTTTTCAGGGTGTTAACGATGTGCAGGAAGTAATCCTGCTTGAATTCTTCAGCCAGTACTCCTTTCCAGCCTTGTTCGATCTTGACGTCCATACAATGGCGGGTTTGGTGCAAACTAAGAAAAAAATTACCTTTGCCGGAATTCGGTTCCGTAGCTCAGTTGGATAGAGCAACAGCCTTCTAAGCTGTGGGTCTCGCGTTCGAATCGCGACGGAATCACCAGGAAGCTGTCTCCAGAGGAGACGGCTTTTTTTTATATATCGTATAAGCTTATGAAATATGTTTTTGGATACTTTGCTGGCATATTCTGGCGTTTTAATTTTCAGTTTAATATTTACCTATGCTAAAAAACACCCTACTAGCCTGCATGCTATTGTCATGCCTGAGCTCATGTCAGAAATCTGAACAACCTTCTCCCGATCCTTTGCCTCCGGTTATTCCCAAAAATTATCTTGTTAAGATTCAAACTGAATACAGTTTCAATACCAACCCGGTTTCGAACTATCGCATTGTTGACAGTCTGGAATATGCTGCCGATGGAAAACTGTCGGGAAGGAGATATACGAATTTTACTAATGAAGTGCTTAAGTCCTCCAGCAGGGAGAATTACCGTTTCCAAGGCAACCAATTTTTTATATCTTATAATGGTTTTGGGGAAACCAGGACCGCAACGCTGGATGCCGTATCAGGTTATTTGCGAACCTTGAATCACCAGCGGAACTTCGCTTCATCACCAACCGATTCAATATTATGGGCCGATGACTCGTACGAATATGATGCAGCAGGATTTCAAAAAAAACATAGGGTCAAAGTGAAAGTAGTCAACAGAACGGGCGATTTAAGAACCGTTTTGACTGAAGACAATGTAGACTCCCTAATAAACGACGGCAAGAACATCGTCAGGAAGATCTACATTGTCCATAAAAATGATTCGACTTTTTCAAGGCAGAATGGAGCGCTGGTCGGCGCGCAAAACTGGCTTTTTCGATACACTTTCACATACACCCATACCGCTGATTCGATGTTGGCTTTCCCCACCCAACCCTATCAGATCGGTAGAAAGGATTTGAATATGCTGGCGTCTGAAACTTATGCCATCGAATACTCGCCAGATGGGGGCATAACCTGGGTACCATCATCTACATATTCCAAAACATTTACGCATGAGATTCGGGATAGGTTATTGCAAAGAACATTTGTTAAAAGTGTTGACGAGGGGGACAAAGTGTACACCTATTTTTATGGACAACGCTAACCAATAGTTCAGGTTTGAAACAGAGGTGGCCGGTTGGTGCGGGTCATAGAAAAACTATCTGAATTCCCCGAAAAACGCACAACGTTTTTCTATCTGTAATTAGTAATCATATATTGAAAAATACTATTTTAGCGCTTTAGTACATTGAATATGAACATTCTTTAGTCAGGCGGCCCTGCTTCCTGCATCCTCAGACCTTCCTTCTCCAACCTGCCTTAACAGCGAGGCTTGGCTCTATTTACCTGATTAAAGAATAATGCATGCATTCTCTTACGATAAAAGAAAAATTCAGTTCATTCTATAAAGTCGTCATCGCCTCATTGAAAGGTGCGGAACACGATTATACCCAGGGCAGTATCCCCAAGGCGGTGATCCTGCTCGCTATTCCCATGATGCTCGAGATGAGCATGGAAAGTGTGTTCGCTCTGGTTGATATTTATTTTGTCAGCCATCTCGGCAAGCACGCGACATCAACGGTTGGGCTCACGGAGTCCGTGATCACTATTGTTTATTCCCTTGCCATCGGCATGAGTATGGCCGCAACCGCGATGGTGGCCAGAAGGGTGGGCGAGAAAAACCCGGAAGCTGCAGCCCGTTCCGGTGCCCAGGCCATCCTGCTTGCGGTGGCTTTTACGGTAGTGCTTGGCATCATCGGTTTTATGTATGCCGGCGAGATCCTTGCCCTGATGGGTGCTGAGCCTGACGCCATTCAGGTGGGTGTAAACTATACCAGAATCCTCATGGCGGGTAGTGTGTCTATCATGCTGCTCTTCCTGATCAATGGTATATTCCGTGGGGCAGGAGACGCTATGATGGCGATGAAAAGCCTGTGGTTAGCGAATATCTGCAACATCATTCTCTGTCCTGTGTTGATCCGTGGACTTGGACCTATTCCTGCATACGGTGTTGCTGGTGCAGCCATGGCCACTACACTTGGAAGAACCATTGGTGTGCTATATCAGCTTTACCATTTATTTAAAGGCGGTAGTTCCCTGCGGATGCGGCTCAGTCATTTTTTGCCTGACCTGCAGTTGATGAAGCAGGTAGTGAACATCGCGCTTCCGGGTGTTTTGCAGTTTATCATTGGCTCTGGGTCCTGGATCATCCTGGCCAGCCTGGTTGTAAACACTGGCCAGAGCGATGCTTCCGCCGGTTATCAGATTGCGATTCGGATCGTGATGTTTTTCATCCTGCCTGCTTGGGGCATGAGCAATGCGGCAGCAACCCTGGTGGGACAAAACCTCGGGGCAAAAAACCCCGATCGGGCAGAAACCTCCGTAAAGATCACAGCGAAGTACAACACCATTTTCATGTTGGTGGTATCGTTGATCTTCCTTGGTCTTGCTGAACCAATCGTCTCATTTTTTACCCAGGAGCCCATCGTAGCCGGTTATGCTGTACTGGCTTTGCGCATTATGGCTTCCGGATATGTGTTCTATGGATTGGGCATGGTGATGATGAACGCATTCAATGGGGCCGGGGATACCAAAACGCCTACTTACATCAATATTTTTGGATTCTGGTTGTTTCAGATCCCTATGGCTTACCTGCTGGCCAAAACCTTGGGTTGGGGACCCGTGGGGGTATTCATTGCCGTTCCGGTTTCAGAAACCATGATCGCCATCTTAGCCTGGTTTATTTTCCGGAAGGGTCAATGGAAAAAAGTGGAGGTCTGATGCTGCGATATTGCATTATCTTGTGCCCCATACATTGAAAACCAATACAGATATGAGAACGCTGCTGGCTTTTTGCTTTATACTGTTGCTGGCCTCCTGCAAAAAAGAGGAAGATACGTCTGCTAGACGCACCTGGACCATTGAAGTGAAAACCATCACTGCACAGGTGTTTTTGTTGGGGACGAATGACGTACGTTGGTTTGATGTAGCGGACCCAACAAACGCGGCCAAAGTCAATTTCGTGACCGTAGAATTCAGTCGTACGCTACCGCAAGTAGCCGGTACCTATGATATTGGCGGAACCGGAACAACCAACACCTATATTAAAACCATTAATGTGGTGAACGATGGAAATACCTCCAGTGTTCAGCCTTTTTTGTTTGATGGCAGCAGTAAAGTTGGAACAGCGTCCCTGACGGTAAACAATGGGAGAAGGTTCCTTACTTTCAGTAATATAACCCTGAAGAAACTGAATGCAAGCGGACAACAGATTGGCACAGCAACGCTGTCTGTGAATTTGCTTGAATTTTAATTTGCTATTAGCTACTTGCTATTAGCCGTTGTTCATCATGCGTTCAAAGAGCTG
>JBEISY010000004.1:0-18153 GCA_040375175.1 Chitinophagaceae bacterium | reverse complement strand
GCAGCAACAATACTGAAGCCGGCCAGGATACTGTTTATATTCTTGTGGAATACAATACTAATCATGGTAAGTAACCCGATGATGATGATAACCACTTTCAGAAAATCCTTAAAGAAAACAACAAGCTGGTTATCATCCTGCTCCGGGGTAAGATCTGCCTTCTTGCCCATAACAAATGCAACATAGTCTACCAGACGAAGCACCATCTGGAAGAAAAACCAGATCAGCAGCGTCTCACCAATAGCCTCTGTAATATCCGGTGTCATAACCTTCCTCCAGACTTTCACAACCAGCATCTTCGGAAACACCAGGCTACGCAGCGCAAAATAACTGATGAAAATAAAAAGGAACTTCTCAACCGGTTCAATGATCATGTCAATAAACGCCTTGCGCTCAATCACACGGCCCATTCGCTGCATCAAAAAGAAAAACAACCAGGACACATACCGTCCGATAAACTTCTTAAAAACATAAGCTACCAGTATAATGGAAGCCACAACAATGTACTGGCGGACGCTATTATCGAGAAAAATCTGCTCCCAGAAATTCATGCCACGAAGTTATGGTTTTGTGTGGCTTCCGGATCTAGAAGCCGCTGAAGGAATATAATTTCACGCCCGTCTCTTCCAAAACATAAATACCCTGGGGCGTGATGAAAATATCTTTATACTGCTGAAACCTTGCAGGAATAACCGTTTCCTTGATGTCAAGTGTTCCTGGAACATACTGCAGCACCTTCCCATCTTTTCTTCCGATAATATCTGTGCCGATGACCTGCACATCATCCCAATGTAAAAGGGTCAGTTTGCTTTTCATGGCACCATAGTAATCGAAGATAAACATGCCCCGTTCAGGATCATACGCGTACACAAAGCCATTCTGGTCAAACAACCGTGTGGGTGCAGGCGCTTCCTGCAATACCAGCCGAAGGTCCGGTGTCTCTAATACCACTTTACCTTCCTCATCCACTTTCTTCAGTTTGCTTTCCTGCTCATCAAAGATCCACACATTGTTATCATATGCCGGAGCAATTGCCCTTACCTGGAACATATTCTGCTTGCGCAGGTCAATTACATTCACTGGATTCATAAGCCTGTCCAATACCACTACTGTCCGAAAATCTTTGTAGTATAACAGCGTACGCAATGGATTGGCAGCATTGATGGAATAGAGCTTCCCGTAACGCCTTACATCGTTGAACACGCCCATCGAATCCCCTTTTACATTGAGTTTCTTTAGTTGATTCTCCTTGGTCAACAAATAGAGGTTACCCAGGTTGTCTGCTGTAAATGCAGCAAATGCGCCCGGTGCAACACGCGTAACCGGCAAATCTTTCTGCGCAACTGCCCAAACCGGCATCAACAAGTATATGTATAGAAACCATTTCACTCTTCGTAATACTTCAGGGTTAATTCTTCGCCTTCAAAAACGGCGTAACTATTATACTTGATCCAGTCTCCAAGGTTAATATATTTACTAGACCGGTTCAGCGAAAAATCAATGGGCAAATGACGGTGGCCGAAAATAAAATAATGATAGTGCTTTTTCTTCAGTTGTTCCTTGCAATAGCTGATCAGCCATTCGTTCTCTTCACCTAAAAAATGATCATCATCACTTCCTGTCATGGCCCTGCTGCCCTTACTGGAAGAATGCGCAATGGCCATACCAAGGAAGGGTGGGATAATACCAAATAAAAACTGGCAGACCGGATTCCTGAAGATCTTCTTCAGGAATTTGTATCCACGATCACCGGGGCCTAGTCCATCTCCATGACCCACCAGGAAAGTCTTGCCATTGAAGCTGTACTCCTGTGGTGCATGAAAAACCGGGACATTCAGTTCTTGTTCAAAATAGCCGTTCATCCACATATCATGGTTGCCCACAAAGAAATGGATGGGAACACCGCCGTCTGTGATCTCCGCCATTTTTCCAAGGATACGCACAAACCCTTTGGGCACTACTTTCCGATACTCAAACCAGAAGTCGAAAAGATCACCAACGATGAAGATCATCGCAGCATCCTGCCTCGCCTTCTCCAGGAAACGAACCACTCGCTTCTCTCTTTCCAGGCTGGCCTTCTGGTCAGGCGCGCCAAGATGGAAATCAGAGAGAAAGTATATTTTTTTTCCTGCGGGGATCTGCATGATGCATCATCAATTTAAACTATTGGTCTGCCAGGAGGCAGTATACTTCCTTCGGTCCATGTACACCAACTACCAGGGTTTTTTCAATATCGGCGGTGCGGCTGGGGCCGGTAGCAAAGGTGATCAGCGATGGAAGGTGGATGCCATACTTTTCTTTCATGAGCTGAATGGCTTCATCAAGTTCATACACCACCTGAGAGGCTTCGGCAACACAAATATGGACCGGTGCATAAACCGACGTCGTTCTTCCGGACGGTTGCGCTGCACTCAAGACCATCGTTCCCGTTCTGGCCACCAGCACTTCACAAGTGGTTAGCGCCACATCGGCTTCGGCCAGAGGCTTTTCTGAAAACGCGTCAAATCCATTTTTCTTCAGCAGATATCGCAATCCATCCTCTACGCAATACACGTCCTTCCATTCGTTTTGAGCGATGAGCGCCTTGATCTGTTTCACGAGTTCATCATGGTTGAAAAAGAACGCAAACTTTCCCTGTAACCGCGTAAACTCCTCGGCAAAAATAACCGCAAGATCATCGTGCGGTGGCTTAAACACGGAGACCGCTTGCTCTGCCTCAGGAAAAGGCAAAGGCACTGGTACTTCCAGTGCCTTGCGAATCTTATCGAGAATATTGTCTTTTGCGTTGCTCATCTTATATGATTTCGGCAGGCAACACCAGCCTATACAGTAGCTGGTGTATTGGCATCATGATTATCATCTAACAACACCTTCTTCTCTTCATATGGGCGTTTGCCGATCAGCAATTCCACATCCTGCTGGTGAAGCACTTCCTTATCCAGCAACGCATGCGCGAGGTTTTCCACTTCCTGCTTGCGTTCCGTCAACAAGGCCTTGGTGCGGATATAGGCCTGCTCAATCAGCTTCCTGACTTCATCGTCAATCAGTCTACCCGTTTCTTCACTGTAGGGTTTGGTAAAGCTATTCTCCTGTGTAGGATCATAGAAGCTTACATTACCTACTTTATCGCTCATACCGTATACGGTGATCATAGAATAGGCAATGCGTGTTACCTGTTGCAGGTCATTCTGCGCGCCGGTAGAAATTTTTCCGAAGAATATATCCTCCGCAGCTCGTCCGCCCAGAGTCATACACATTTGATCCGTAAGTTGTTCCGTGTTATACAGGTATTGCTCCTTCGGCGTGTACTGTGCATAACCTAGTGCAGCCACACCACGTGGAACGATGGTCACCTTCAACAAAGGATATGCATGTTCCAGGAACCAGCCACACACGGCATGTCCCGCTTCATGGTAGGCGATGATCTTTTTCTCTTCAGGAGAGATGATCTTATTCTTTTTCTCCAACCCACCGATCACCCGGTCAATCGCGTCCTGGAAATCATCCATTTGCACTTCACTCTTGCCTTTACGGGCCGCGATTAGCGCCGCTTCATTACATACGTTGGCGATATCTGCACCGGCAAAGCCTGGTGTCAGTTCCGCCAATTTATGGATATCGAGTTTATTCGACTTTTTGATCGGCTCCAGGTGCACATGGAAGATCTCTTCACGTCCCTTCAGGTCCGGTTTATCAATACTGATCTGCCTGTCAAACCTGCCCGGCCTCAACAACGCACTATCCAACACATCGGGCCTGTTGGTGGCTGCGAGGATGATGATGCCACTGTCACCGCCAAATCCATCCATCTCCACCAGCAATTGGTTGAGCGTGTTTTCACGCTCGTCATTGCTCATCATCATGTTCTTGCCGCGGGCACGACCAATCGCATCGATCTCATCAATGAAGATGATACAAGGTGCTTTCTCACGTGCCTGCTTGAACAGATCCCTTACCCTGCTGGCACCCACACCCACAAACAGCTCCACGAAGTCTGAACCAGACATAGAGAAGAAAGGCACTTGTGCCTCGCCGGCCATTGCTTTTGCCAATAATGTTTTACCGGTTCCGGGAGGGCCCACCAGCAATGCACCCTTGGGGATCTTACCACCCAGTGCAGTATATTTTTTGGGATTCTTCAGGAAATCCACGATCTCCATCACTTCCTGTTTGGCTTCTTCCAACCCTGCAACATCAGCAAAGGTGATATTCACCTTGGTGCCTTTGTCAAACAACTGCGCTTTTGATTTTCCGATATTGAAAATACCACCTGCTCCACCGGAGCCGCCTGGACCGCCAACCTTACGCATCATCAGCACAAACAACAAAGCAAACATCAGTAATGGGAAGAGGAAGTTCAGGAATGGACCAAACCACTCCGGATCACGAACTCCACTTACAGGAACCTCCTGTGGGATCTTATCTTTGTTGGCCAGCATATAGGCAGACACATCTTTCTGGTAGTCCTCGATCTTGGAATAAGTGAATTGGAAATGTGGCACGTCTTTAGACTTGGCAACATAGGTCCACTTATCTCCCAGCAACTGTTTGTAAAACGGTTTGTTCAGGCTGTCTTTTTTGATATATACCCGCACAATACCTTTATTCAAAACCGGTTCAATTTTCTCTACATCGTTTTTGTCCAGCATCTCCTGCCTGAACTTAAGCTCAGTGATATCGCTGGCATCAGGTTTAACTCCCTGCATGAAATTGTAGCCCAACAAAGCGATGGCTACAATGGCATAAATCCAGTAAATGTTGAAACGGGGACCTTTGCGTGAACCTCCGTTCCGGTCATCTCCTATCGGACTCTTTCGCTGATCTTTAAAATCTTCCATTTTTATTTTTTCCTGTTCTATATGAACGTTTCTCCTAATGTTTTTTTGTTTTCTTCGCCGTGGTTTTCCTAACCGGGGTTTTCCTTGTGGAAGCAGCACTCGCTGTTTTGAGCGCAGGTGGTATGGGATCTTCATGCTCCACCATCACCCCATCGCTCCACATTTCTTCCAGCCGATAAAATTTCCGTGTTTCCTTTTGAAAGATATGCACCACCACATTCACGTAATCGATCAGCACCCACTGCAGTGCCTGGTATCCTTCATGCCTATAGGGAAGTTCCTCGCAGGCCTGACGAACCTGATCTTCGATGGCATCTGCGATGGCTTTCACCTGGGTGTTTGCACCCGCTTCGCAAATGATGAAAAAATCGGCTACAGCCTCTGGTATTTTCCGCATGTCCAAGGACACTATACTTTCCCCTTTTCTATCCTGAATAGCATTGATGATTACCTTCAAAATCTTGCTGCTCTTCGTTAACCGGGCCACTTTTTTGTCCTGGTTAGCTAATTCTCGTACTGCTGTCAAATGAATTGTTTTTTAGTGGTTGGATGTGAACGCTACGGTTTGCGTTGTAGATTAAGTTATCGGGTTTCCATTTATCTTTACCAAAAATAATGATTAATTACCACTTAGGAAGCCGATGAAACCCGGAGCTGACATCACCATCCTGCCCACCGTTGATAGTACCAACATTTATGCCATGCAACAGGTTCATGCCCATATGGCAAAAGACGGACAAGTCTACTTTGCACTCGAACAAACGGCTGGAAGAGGGCAGCGGGGAAAGCAGTGGCTTTCTGCGCCGGGCACCAATATCATGATGAGCATGGTTTTCCATGTCGATGGCCTCCCTCATGAACGCCAGTTTCCGTTCAATATGGCCATGGCCCTCGCCTGTTATGATTATTATAAATCTGTTGCCGGGGATGAAGTGTCTGTCAAATGGCCTAATGATATCTATTGGCGTGACAGAAAGGCAGGGGGAATACTGATCGAAAACCTGATACAATCCGGGGTATGGACATGGTCCATCGTAGGCATCGGCCTCAACATCAACCAAACGCAATTTGACCCTTCTATCTCCAGAAAGCCGGTTTCCCTCAAACAGATCACCGGCAGGGACATTGACCTGATGGAGGCGATGAATGTTCTCGCCGTTCAACTTCGGCACAGGTGGGACGAGCTTCGCCGCTCGCCTTCGGGCATTTTGGAGGCATACCAGGCCGTCCTCTTTAAAAAAGGGGAGAAAGTAAAATTCAAGAAAGGCAACCGTGTTTTTGAGGCAATCTTGCAAGGCGTGGACGCCTATGGCAGGGTAAGGGTGGAATCCAACATAGAAGAGCTCTTTGCACACGGGGAAATCGAATGGCTCTAAATCAGGCTGATTCTATAGCCCTGGCCTCGATCTCAAAACGATTGTTGTAATACCCTTTCCTGGCTGACTCCCAGAGATACATACCGATAAACCTAAGAAAGCCGTATTTCCTGAATTGCTCCACATGTACCAGCTCATGCTTCACCCACCGCTCGTTGGCCAGAAATTCAGCCCTGGGTGTGCGGCAGAGATGAATGGTTTTACCGATGGTCAACGCAACTTGGGACACGCCCAGCTTCTTTGCTGCTATACGGGCCAGCATTGAGTTCTCCCTGATATGTATATTATGTAACAAATGCACCCCATTAGGACTGCTGAACCGCCCCGAAAGTTGCAAGCTTATTCCTGAACAACCCTTAACATTGCCTAATGAGAGTAGTGCTTTTCTTTTGTTTTATGTGTGTGGGTATGTTTTTGCATGCACAGCAAAAGAGCGATACCCTGGATCTCAATGAGGCCATCAAGCAGATTATGGGCTCCAAGGATCCGGAAAAGCAAGGGTCAGGCACCTCCATCCTTCCCGCTATAGGTTACAACCCTACATTTGGTCTTATGCTTGGCGCAACGCTCACTGGTGGAAAAACATTGGGAAATCCAGCTACCACAAGACTGAGTACCGGCACCTTCACCGGCTTTATCACCACCAAAGGGATCATCAATGTCCAGCTCCGGCACAATGTGTTCACAGAAAACAACACCTGGAATTTCCAGGGAAATGCGCAGATCTCCAAGATGGTTTTGCTGGACTACGGGCTAGGGACCTATGCCGGACAGGGATTCAGGGAAGGGATGAGCATCAATCAATACACCCTTGATAATAATGAGGCCGTTTATCCGATCAAATTCAATTATATCCGCATCTTCGAGAAAGTATATAAAAAAATCTCAAAAACCCTGATGGTGGGTGCCGGAGTGGCAGTGGATTACCACTTCAGCATCAGTGACACCAAATTGCAGGTTGACTCCGGCAAATTAACGCCACACTACAATTACAGCGTTACCGAGGGCTTTAATCCGAAAAAATATTGGACCAATGGTTTCATGGTAAATATACAGTACAACACGAAGGAGCATCCCAACAGGCCGCATAGCGGAATATATGCAGATATAGCCTTCCGCATCAATCCTAAGCTACTGGGCAGCACAAAATATTCATCGCAACTGATGACTGAGTTCAGGAAATACATCAGCCTCTCTTCCCGCAATCCGGAACATGTGATCGCTTTCTGGCACCTGGGAACATTTAATCTGGGCGGCGTACTTCCTTACCTGGACCTTCCGGGCACGGGAACGGACATGTATAACCGAAGTGGAAGAGCCTATACCATTGGGCGGTTCAGGGGTCCCTCTTATTTTTATCTTGAATCTGAATACCGCTTCCCGATCACCGCGAACAAATTCCTAAGTGGTGTGGTTTTCGCCAACATGCAGTCCATTGCAGACGCCGAAAACAAAAACCTTTTCAACGGCTGGAATCCCGGTGCTGGTATGGGTTTGAGGATCCTGTTTAACCGCAGCACCAGAACCAATATCTGCATAGATTATGCTTTTGGCGTGTCTGGTGCAAAAGGTCTCTTCTTCGGACTGAATGAGGTGTTTTAATTAAAGCTTCGCTTTCGCGACGATCTCTTCTGCGTGCTGACGCACCCGGGGTTTCTTAAAAATGTGTTTGATCACGCCTTTCTCGTCCACCAGAAATGTTGTCCTGATCAGGCCCATATATTTTCTGCCGTACATGTTTTTCTCACCCCATACCCCATAGGCTTCGATGATCTTTTTCTGGGGGTCCGCAACCAGGGTGTAAGGGAGTTCAAACTTGCCGATGAATTGTTCATGGCTCTTTACGTCATCCGGACTGACCCCCACCACTTCAATGCCTTCTTTCTTAAGAAGTGCGTAGTTGTCCCTGAGGTTGCATGCCTGCTCCGTGCAGGTGGGCGTATCATCCTCGGGATAGAAAAAAATGGCCAGTTTTTTACCCAGATAGTCTTTCAATGATACCGTTTCTCCGTTTTGATTTTTTCCTCGGAACGATGGCGCTTTCTGTCCTGACACTAACATGTTTTATCTTTTAAATGGAAATGAAGTTTCTGTTTTGTTACCTGCTTCGTCCTCAACAGCTACGGACAGCACATGTTCACCACGGTCACATTTTTCATCAAAAACATAGGTGAAGCTGTTTCCTCGGCGCACAAAGCGAAGCCATTTCCCATCCAGTTCTGCCCGGAAATTTTTAACCTGCTCGTAATTGTCTTTCACGTACAACACTATTTTCTGGCTTTTGGAAAGGTCTGCATTGGGAGCCAATCCTGACACAACGGGAGGCTGATCGTCCGCCACCAGTTGAAAACTGCCGAAATCCCGGAAGCGGGCAACGTATTTCCCCATTTCCCAGTTGGCTTTGGCTACATCTGTGTTTGCCCTTGTGATTTTTTTCATCAGTACCTTATCCCTTAAATGATAGGGAATGGTTGCCGAAGGCTTGATCCGCACCGTCATCGCCACCTGCAGGGGCGTTGTAGCCTGGTGCAAGTTGTGGATTGGTGAAAAAGTGTTCGGCTGCGCATCCGCCGTGACGGCATATCGAAAATAGATGGAATCATACAAGGCCTTCTCAGGAAGAAAAACCTCAAGCTGTTCGGTTTCAAATACATTGATCTCCCCTGCACGCATCAGCGGTTCAGGCCTTGCCAGCGGCGGCTTGCGCATGGCATTTCTTTTCAAAGTAAAATACAGGTTTGACGTATTGCCGTATGCATCCACTACTTCGAGACGATAGGGATGCGCCAGGGTATCTTTCAGGGAGAAATAATCTCCCGGCTTGTTATAAGGATAGATGTTGAGTGCATCACCCTGTAGAGGGATGAGATATTGCAGGTAGGAACCGCCACCCATTTTGGTTTTGTAATCGATATGCGCATTCAACATCCTCGTTTCATCATATCCGATTTTATCGATAGCAAAACCTGCTAATGCCTTCTCCCCTTCATATAGCGTGGCTTTGTAGATCCCATTCGGATTAGGCACACCCGTCATCGCATCTGTAGCATGAAGCGCGATCTGAACCTTTTCAAATCCAATAGCAGGTACCGCTGCCCGATAGCCATTGCCGGATTTTTGGGCAACAGCAATAGTGGGATCCGTTTCGTACATCGATAAGCTCCTGTCGTAAATCCCGATCTTATAGATCACCGGTGGAACCTGATCCGGAATATTGAACCCAAACAGCAGCCCGTTAAGGCATTTCTCAGAAGCAGTCTCCCTGATCTCAAAATGCACATGGGGGCCTTGTGAACCACCGGTATTTCCGCTGTACCCAATAAAATCACCCTTCTTAAGCGGAAACTTACCGGCAGAAATAGCAAGATCCTGCTCCCAACTCTCCGTACGGTATTGCTGTTCCTTTACATATTGCTGCAATGCGGGCATGAAATCATTCATGTGCGCATATAGTGTTGTGAGCCCGTTGGGATGGGCAATATATATGGCGTTCCCAAAGCCACCGGGTTCAATTTTCACCCTGCTCACATATCCTTCTGCTGCCGCATAAATGGGTAGGTTCTCCCTTCGCTGGGTAAACAGATCAAGACCCATGTGAAAATGGTTGGGACGCATTTCCCCGAAATTGGCATTGAGCTTTGGCGGGATATCAAGTGGATACCGGAAATACCCTTTTGGATAGTCCGTACCCCCTGCCTTCTGCGCATAAGCAGTGGATAAAAATAAAATACATGAAAGGAGTGCAGAAAGGCATTTCATTTAAGTAACTTCATGGTGCAAATCTACAATCAACAATCGTTTAAAATTCAAGGTTATGGGAGTTGGTTCAAAACATATCGCCACATTTCTTCTCGGCGCCGCAGCAGGCTTTGCAGCATTTAAGTATGCCAACATGAGTGAAGAAGAAAAGGAAAAATTAATGGCTGATCTTAAGGCCAAAGCGAACGATCTGAAAAATGAGGCCGAAGGTGCAACAGATAAGGCAAAGGAGTATTTTGAAGAGCTGAGAACCAAAGGCAGCTCGGCCTTCAAAGATCAGTTTGGCGATCTTGATAAGGTTTTTGACGACCTGTTTGGTAAGAAAAACCCGGACAGTCCAGCCAAACCCTCTGATGTTTAAATATTAGCAACAAGGTTCCCAGCCTTTTAACAATAATGAAACAAAAACAGCAGGATTTTCTGTTTTTGTGGTACAACATTTGGCATCTTTTTGTTGTCTAATCAATAAATGGGTGTGGCATGAAGAAACATTTACAAAAACTTGCGATAGCGTGGATAGCCATGCTTAGCATCATCGGTATCAACAAAGAAAGGCTGGCAAGGAACGAAGAAAAGTCCAAGGCAGCTCCTCAACAACAAGAGGTTATGCTGGATGAGTTTGAGATTTCGTCTTACCACGGTTCCTAATCATATGCACATCGTCTATGAATATATCGATCCCGCCCTTTGGCGGGATTTTTTGTTACAACTGCAGGCTTCCTCCCAGCAACACATATCGTCCCACAAGATCGTAAGACGAACTTCCTGATTGATAGGCCGAGATCTGCCTTGTCATCAATCGTTGCTGATTCAACAGGTTATGCCCCTGTAACCGCAACGTCCACCGCTTTCCGATTTTCTGGTGCAAATACGCATCAATGCCGTGTGCATACCTCCCACTCCCAAAGGGTGATGCCCGCCATAAACAAGACAGAAATCCCTGCTCAGACCACTGCCAGCTGGCCTTCTGGCTCCAGCCGGGAAACCAAAGCGTTTGGGCTGGCTGCTGATCCATTTGCGTCAGGTTGCCCGCCACTTTGAAACGGGTTTCTAACTTTATCTTTTTCGATATCAACCCCGCCCACCAAACCTCCGCAAATACGCTTCGGTTACGCGTGAGCGCAGATTCCTGATTCAACATAATCATCCCGTTCAATGCATTCCCTATCAAAGAGAAGCCGAGCTTTCCCCTGATAGGGTGAACATATTTTTCAATAGTACCCATTAGCATAGAAGACCAGTTGCCACTGGCCAACTGCCATCCATTGACCGAGTAGGCTGGTGTTACAAACATATCCGGTATATACAAGGTCTGGCCCAATCGCCACTGTAACCTAAGAGACCAGGTCAATTGATGTTTAAGTATATTGGCAAAATAACCCAGCTGAAGAAGTTGTCGCTGTTCCGGCTTGCTAAATGGGATACTCCTGAGTATGACGCCATTTCCTGAAATCAATGGATCAGGAATAAATCCACCCCTTTCCGGCAAATCACGAGAATACTGCCAGGACAAACGAAACGTTTGCAAGAGGCTAAATTTATATACCCATTCCGCCATCAGGTTTCCGCCTGCCGTAAGGTTCCGAGTACCCTTCCAATCCAGCACTCTTGGTCCACCCCTGAGTTCTGTAGAAACCGACATCTTCTTCCACTTGTCAAAGCGTAATGAAGTAAACAGATCCGCCAACTTGATTTGCACTACCTGTCCATCATTGTAAGCGGTATCAGCCTGAAAATTCATTAACCTTGCTCTACCTCCCAATTCTTCATAGGAGTACGCAATAGATCCACCCATTTTCATTGTCCAGGAGCTGTACTTTTTAATCCAGTTCTGACCCAGTGAAAGTCCCCAACCTCTTCCAGAAAGATCCTGTAATTGCAGATAATTGCCTTGCTTCAGGTTGAAATATCCGGCATACCTGGAAGAATAGTTTGATAGCCTCTGGTCAATACCCTGGTACCATAATTCTGCATGGGTAACTGAAACCACATTTTTGTTCGTTCTCATTGTAGCCTTCCATCCCGCCCTGGCCTGCAACCCCTCATTTGTCAGCTGCTCTACAAGGCTGTCAGATATATCAATACTTGTAAGATTCATATATCGATTGCTTTGCCTGATATAAGCCATTTGCATTCCACATTGAATCACCGCTTTTTTTCCTCTGTCTGTATTGGCCGTCAAACGTAAAAAGGTTGTTTGCGGAACCTGCTCCTGAAAAATGTCATTGCTCACTTGCCAGGTCTGTAAGCTATCCGGGAATGTTTTTATGTTTGACGACAAGTTTGCAACCCAGCTCCGCTTCTGGGCGCCGGCCATCAAGCGCATAGAGGTATGTTTACCTGTTTTCCAGGTGAGCATTGTTGCTAACCCGGCGTCATTGTTGTTTCTCACATATTTCTCAGGCAAATCCGGTGGAAACAATTCTCCGGACTGCAGAACCATATCCCGGCCGCTTACTCCCGAGTGTGAAGCAGAGGCATTTTCCATCTCCTCGTAAGCCTCTGCTTCATCCAGCGGATTGTTAGCAATATTGTTCAGGTTGAAAAACGAAAAAACCTTCAACTTCTTTTTGACTAGGATACCATGACCATCTGCTTCGTACCGCTTATTGATGGACGCTAATAAGTCGATACCCCCGTTCCACTTTCCCAGAAGGTTTTTCCTTATGGAAAGATTGATCCCAACCTTACCTGCATTACCCTGCTCCTTCAAGACACGGTTCTCATGATCATTCAGGAGCACCT
Source organism: Chitinophagaceae bacterium (assembly GCA_040375175.1). GTDB lineage: Bacteria > Bacteroidota > Bacteroidia > Chitinophagales > Chitinophagaceae > Pollutibacter. Next base: position 5,435 of record JBEISY010000004.1, on the reverse strand, counting down.
CTACTTTATCAATGTAACCAGCATTCAGGTTTCTTGTAAGAAGTTGATACGATCTACCAGTGAGGTCATCACCTTCAATCATTACCCGCTCCACCACATGGCCATTGTACATGATCTGGCCATCACTGTCAATACTAAAGCCTTGCATTTTTGCCAGCAGATCTTCTACTTTGCGTGTATCTGGCCCAGCATAAGCATCTGCCCTGTAAGTCACCGTATCCTGTCTGATGACAACCGGCGCTTTTCGCACTATTGTTACTTCCTGAAGCTGCTGATGCCTGGGCTTGAGCAGGATGCGCTCCGGCGCTGAGATACCATCTGCCAAAGATTCTACAAAAAATGTATCTGTCTCAAAAGACAAATGCCTAACCACCACCTGATAAAGGGACAAAGGCTTTAGTTGTACCCTGAACTTCCCTTCCACATCTGTGATGGCAAAGATCTGGGCCTGGGCACCTTTCAACGGTTTAAATATTACCGTTGCCGATGAAACCGGCTTGCCATCTGTCCCCATCACTTTTTGCTCAAATGGTTGTGCAGCAACTGTGAAGCCCAGTGCTACCAAAATCAGCAAGCCCAATCTGGGTTTCATGGTGGGAGCTTTTCCCAGAAGTAAAAGCTTGCCTTGGAGCTTCCTTTACAGGATAGACAGTTCCCAGACTGATCCACACTCGCACTCTGTTGTAAACGCTGTGTTATCTTTTTCAGCTCTTCGATATGCTTATCCATCGTATACCTCACCTTATTCGGCAGCTCAAAGGCTGAGGACTTGAATTGAATGGACTGCAACTGGATGACAAGATTTTCATCAACGTCCTGCAGGTCCACGATTAACCCAGGAAGGCCACCCATTTTCCAAGGGCCGTATGGCAGTGGGATTTCAGGTACAAACCACGCGATATACTCCCGCCCCCGGAACTGACATCTTGCTTTTGCACAAACCAATGAGTCGATTTGCTTTTCTTCAGGAAGGATCTCCCAAACCATTGGGTATAAAGAATCCGAAACAAAAAAAGCTTTACCATTGAAACCATACTCCTGTGCAATCAACACACTCTCGTTTTGGCTGGTGAAAACCAAATGGGAAGAATCAGGCGTGAAGCGAAGATCATGTTCATCTGTTGGTTGAAATGACTCCTTGGCAACCATATAGTACATAGACTTCCCGTCAGATATCTCCAACGATGCCTGGTAAAGTCTTTCTTTTCGGCCTCTGTCAAACTCATCGTTGAATTTAACTGAGTATGCTATGCTTAGATTGCTATTCGTTTGGGAAGGAGCTAACGTAAGTATGCCAATCCAATAAAGAATAATGTGATACATCATCATTGGTAAAAAATTGATTCGTTAAATAATTGATCTGACTATTGAATAAATTCTCTTTTCGCATCTTCTAAACACATCATCACCTGTACAATGGCAACCCAGCATGCGGGAGCTGAATAGGTACATTTGATTTCAATCTGGTTTCCGGTAGGGCCTACCATTGCAGACATTGTAAATCTGCACATGCCAGTATTCCTTAGCAGACTTTTAGCTTTAGGGTGTTTACCTGTTGCTTTTTCGCCTTTTGGTGTACCGGCGTAAACCGTTGTAGTGCTCCATAGCAGCAGTGCTGCGACCATTAATTTTTTCATGATTTATACTTTTTAATTGATTTGCGATGTAAATAGTCCGGAAGTTGATTAAAGAATAAAGCCTGAAGCTTACTGCATAACAGCAGCCTTAGCGTCTTTCAGACACTGTGCCACATTTGAAATGGCTTCTTTACATGTAGCCGCCCTATAAGTACACTTGACTTCAACCTGGGCGAAACTTGGGCCAACTTTTGTACCGATGGACACTTCGCACTCATCAAATTTTTGTGAAGTGCTTCTTACTTCCTTGGTCTGAATATTGTCTCCGCTGCCTTTTGTTTCGGTGGCAAAAACCGATACCGTACTCACGAGCAGCATCGCTGCAAACATCACTCTCTTCATGATCTTGATTTTTGAATGGTTTTGAAATGGTTTCCAACTTCCGGACTATTGCCTATTGGCCCGATAAAAGTACACTCCGGCCATAGCCCTCTCCAAGGTGATTTCACCGCCGTTCTCCGTTATTTTTCCCAACACATTTCCATACTTCCACACATTCACACTTTCACACTGAATTTTGCTGTACATTTGCTCCCCGGGAAAACGCCCGGAAGGGGCGTCCCCGCAACATTTCAAAGCCCCGAAAATGCCCCACGACAAATCAATAAAGACCGTCCTCATCATTGGCTCCGGCCCCATCATCATAGGCCAGGCCTGCGAATTCGATTATTCAGGATCACAAGCTGCACGTAGCCTCAGGGAAGAAGGTGTTAAGGTTATCCTTATCAACTCCAACCCGGCTACCATTATGACTGACCCGATCATGGCAGACAGAGTGTACCTGCTTCCCCTGAACGTGGAAAGTATTGAGCAGATCCTTCAGGAAAACCAGATTGATGCCGTATTGCCTACCATGGGAGGGCAAACCGCGCTCAACCTGGCCAAGGAAGCGGACGAACTTGGTATATGGGAAAAATATAATGTGAGACTGATCGGTGTGGATATCAAGGCCATCGAGAAGGCCGAGGACCGTGAGAAATTCCGCCAATGGATGATCCAGATGGGTATCCAGGTGGCGCCGGCAAGAACGGCGAATTCCTTCCTTGAAGGCAAAGAGTTTGCGCAGGAGATCGGATTCCCGCTGGTGATCAGGCCTTCGTTCACCCTCGGAGGCACGGGCGGCGGCTTTGTACACAGCAAGGAATTCCTGGATGAAGCCCTGAACCGTGGCCTTAGTGCTTCCCCCATTCACGAAGTACTGGTGGAGAAGGCTGTATTGGGGTGGAAGGAATTTGAACTGGAACTCCTTCGCGATGCCAATAACAATGTGGTTATCATTTGTACCGTAGAGAATTTTGATCCGATGGGTGTACACACGGGTGATTCCATCACGGTAGCTCCGGCGATGACCCTGTCTGACACGGCATACCAACTGATGCGCAATACCGCCATCGATATGATGCGCAACCTCGGCAATTTCTCGGGCGGCTGTAACGTACAGTTTGCGTTGAACCCCGAAACGGAAGAGATCATCGCCATCGAGATCAATCCACGCGTGAGCCGTTCATCGGCACTGGCATCCAAGGCTACAGGTTATCCCATTGCCAAAATCGCTGCGAAGCTTGCACTCGGGTTCACATTGGATGAATTGAAAAACCAGATCACCCAAACAACATCTGCTTATTTTGAACCGGCCCTGGACTACGTCATCGTTAAAGTGCCGCGCTGGAATTTTGATAAATTCAAAGGAGCCAATGATACCCTAGGCCTACAGATGAAATCCGTAGGTGAAGTGATGTCTATCGGAAGAAGTTTTACCGAAGCCATCCAAAAGGCCTGCCAAAGCCTGGAAAATAACGCAGTGGGTCTGGGCTACTATGGACAAAGCCTGATGCATTCCGATGAACTGATTGAATACCTGAAAACACCAAAGTGGGACAGGATCTTCAGGATCAAGGATGCCCTCATGGCAGGCATCAGTGTGAAAACAATTGTGCAGGCAACCCGTATAGACCGATGGTTTATCTATGAGATCGAGAAGATCGTGAACCTTGAAAAAGAGATCGCCATATATAAGTTGGATACCATTCCGATGGAACTCCTGCGTGAAGCCAAACACCATGGCTTCTCCGATGAGCAGCTCTGCAAGATCATGAAGGATGGAAAAGAGGAACAGGTATATGAAAAACGAAAGGCTGCCGGCATCCGCCGGGTGTACAAAATGGTAGATACCTGTGCTGCTGAATTTGAAGCAAAGACACCTTATTTCTACAGCACCTTTGAAAACGGAGGCACCAACGAAAGCAAGGTCTCGGATAAACAAAAAATCATCGTCCTTGGCTCAGGTCCAAACCGGATCGGACAAGGAATTGAATTCGATTACTGTTGCGTTCATGGCCTGCTCGCCATCAAAGAAGCCGGTTATGAAGCCATCATGGTGAACTGTAACCCGGAGACCGTATCTACTGATTTTGACGTGGCCGACAAACTTTATTTTGAACCCGTTTTCTGGGAACATCTCTGGGAGATCATTGAGCACGAACAACCGTATGGGGTGATTGTGCAGCTGGGTGGACAAACCGCTTTGAAACTGGCCGAAAAGTTACACGCGAAAGGCATCAAGATCGTAGGTACCAGCTATGACAGCATGGACATTGCCGAAGACCGCGGCCGTTTCTCTGATATGCTGAAGGATCTTTCAATTCCTTACCCGCAATACGGCACTACGTATAATGTGGATGACGCGTTCGAAGTAGCCAAAGAAGTGGGATATCCTGTATTGGTGCGGCCCTCATATGTATTGGGCGGACAGCGGATGCGGATCGTGATCAATGATGATGAATTGGAAAAAGCGGTCGTAAGCCTTTTGAAGCATCTCCCTGGAAATAAGATCCTCATCGATCACTTCCTTGACAGATGCCAGGAAGCTGAGATCGATGCCATTTTTGATGGTGAGAACTTCCATGTGATGGGTGTGATGGAACACATTGAGCCCGCAGGTATTCACAGTGGTGATTCCAACGCAGTTTTGCCTGCATTCAACCTCTCGCCGTTGATTGTTCAGACGATGGAGTTCTATGCGGAGAAGATCGCACGTGCGTTGGATATCCGTGGCCTGATCAATATCCAGTTTGCCATCAAGGATGGTAAAGTATTTGTGATTGAAGCCAATCCAAGAGCATCAAGAACAACACCATTCATCGCTAAGGCATACCAGATTCCCTACTTGAATGTAGCTACCAAAGTGATGATCGGTTCTCACAAGCTCACTGATTTCAAATTCGAGAAGAAACTGAAAGGATTCGCGATCAAGGAACCCGTATTCAGCTTTGATAAGTTCCCCGGCGTAAACAAGGAGCTTGGTCCTGAAATGAAGTCAACTGGGGAAGCTATCCGATTCATCAAGGACCTTAGGGATCCTTACTTCCGGCAGTTGTACAAAGAAAGAAGCATGCATCTTAGCAAATAAAAAAGGGAGCAATTGCTCCCTTTTTTATTTGCTATCTTTTTGCTATTAAGGTAACATTACCCTGCTGATAGTATGGATGACTCCATTGGTTGCTACGATATCGGTCTTTGTAATATTTGAAAACTGCTGAGTAGAATATAATATCTTAACCTGAGTGGCTGTAGCATTTTGTGCAAATGTGATTGTCCGTCCGGAAATCACAGGGGCAATCCCTCCATTGAAAATATCTGAAGCAAATGCATTCGTTCCAACTACGTGTGATTTGACCACATTCTCCAAGGTAGCCAAAGGAATTGCATTGACGTCAGTTATTCCAACAGTCCTGAATGCAGCATTCGTAGGCGCAAACACTGTATACTTGCCTGGGTTGTTAAAAGTTGCCACCAAAT
>JBEISY010000312.1:0-3285 GCA_040375175.1 Chitinophagaceae bacterium | reverse complement strand
GGATTCCATCTTCAGCATTTGCAGCAGTATCGCCATGTTTGGCTGGGTTATACTGATCCTGGCAGGTCCATTCTGGCGGGGTGCAGACAAATTCCTCATCGGCATTATCATTACCATGCTTGCCATTGTATATGCCTGGTGTATCGGTCAAAGCTTTAATCCCGAAGATTTTCAAAAATTCGGCACTCTCGATGGCGTAATGAGTTTGTTCACCAACAAGATGGCAGTCACAGCGGGTTGGGTACATTATCTGGCATTTGATTTACTGACGGGCATCTGGATCAAGAAAAACGCTGATAAGTACGGCATCAGCCATTGGGTGCTCATTCCCTGCCTGTTCTTTACCTTCATGATGGGTCCCATGGGCCTGCTGATGTACCTGGTGGTGAGGCTCATCAAGACAAAACATTACTTCGCAGACAATTACTGACCCATGCTCCAGTTACATACTGCGCACAGCACCAATCCTTTGATGGGATGGGTGTATCAACTCAAGAGCCGGAATCCTTTGTTGTTTTGGTTCGGCATATTCAATCTTGTTGGTGCTTTACTATGCTTTGTAATGACATTTATTACAGACTTAGAAGTCATGGGGATCAATGCCTATATCAAGCCTACTAAATTTTTCTTATCCATTGGCATATTAGGATTCACGATGAGCTGGTATATGGTTTACCTCAACAACAAGAGGGCCGTTACCATTTACAGTTGGGTCATGATCATCACGATGATCATAGAAATGGCAATCATCGTTTGGCAGGCTTCAAACGGCAGGCTATCCCATTTCAATATCAGCAATCAATTCTATGGAAACCTGTTCATGCTCATGGGGGTTGCGATCGTCACTTTCACTTTGTGGACATTATATATTGGCGTCCTTTTTTTCAGGCAAAAGAATTTCCCCCTCGATCTTCCGCAAGGATATATCTGGGGCATGCGCCTCGGTTTTTTATTCTTCGTGATTTTTGCATTTGAAGGTGGCCAGATGGCAGCCATGCTGACCCATACCATTGGTGGACCAGACGGCAGCGAAGGCTTGCCGTTGGTGAACTGGAGCAAGATCTACGGCGATCTTCGCGTGGCCCATTTCTTTGGCATGCATTCCCTGCAGGTCTTGCCGTTGATGGGCTTCTACCTGGCAAGAACAAGGACGCAAATTTTTCTGTTGGCCATCACTTGGTTCCTGTTTGTTGTGATCCTTTACTGGCAGGCGATATTGGGCTATCCGCTTTTACCCTAGAGTGGCCTTTAGCAGTGGAACAATTGGACCGTTGGGCAATTGTTCCATTGGGCGCGCTGTGATCCATACAACAAAAAAACCTGCTAAAAGAGCAGGTTCATCTGTAAAGCTTGCGGACCGGACGGGACTCGAACCCGCGACCTCCGCCGTGACAGGGCGGCATTCTAACCAACTGAACTACCGATCCGTTCCGTTTGGGGACGGCAAAGATAAGGGACTGGGTTGGAATTCTGAAATTCTGGAATCCAAAAAATCCGGAAATCTGGAGTTGAAACCAAGGAGTCTGGCATTCCAGGCTTCCAGGTTTTCAATGATATCCGGGATAAGCAGATTTCTCCATATATCGCTGAATAGTGGCCGCGCTCATATATCGCTCACCAGTGGGTGTATTCTTATTCTTAAACGGATCCCCTGATCCGGAAAACATGGCGTCAAACATCCCTGACCATTCCCTCAGATATCGGCCCATCCCCTTCTCTATCACCAGACTATCCGTATTAAACTCAAACCGGTCCATATAAGGTTTGGAAATATGCGCCACCCCAATGCCCATCAGACCAAAACTGGTTTTGCGGGTGAAATTGGAGACATGGCAGAGTTCATGGCCTAGGATTCCGATCTTGGCGGGTATGGATGCCCGTGAGAACAAGGAACCAAACAAAGACGAATCCTGCCCCTGGTGGATGAATACCATGTATCTCCGCTTGCGGGCACTCCGCCACAAAGTACCCCAGTCGGGACGAGACGATAAAGGTGCGCCCTTGGGCCGCACCTTGAATGTTATCTTATGTTCCACCAATTCAGGAAGGAAGCTCAGGGTATACAACACCAACTTCTCCATTTCCGCAGGATAGATTTTGTTTTTTCCATACTGCGTTTTCAAAGCTGCCAATAACTCAGAAGAGATCATGGAAGTATCCCGAAGCACATTCCTTCCATCAGCGGGGAGCACTGCTTGCTGGCAAATCCCGGTAGACACAACAAGGCAAAACAAGGCTAGCAACAACCCCTTTCGGAAAAAAATGTTATCGCACACCAATCAGGAGAGTTTTTTCTTCAGGTAACCCAGCGCCATGCCGTAAGCTTCTGCTGTTAGTGCCTGATCATGCTTCGGATTGGAAGGATTCGCAAATCCATGTGCACCACTGAAGATCTTGTATTCAAGACCTTTCCCGGCTTCTTTCATCTTCGCAGCAAAATCTTCAATAACCTCCTTGGAAATATATTGCTCTGTGGCAAACAGACCCAGCACATCGGTATTCAGGGTTTTTAGTTTCTCTACATCACGTACCGGCATGCCATAATACATTACACATCCCACGGCCTGTGGCCCTTCTAATAAAGCACTCTTTAAAGACCAACCGCCGCCAAAACACCATCCCACACTGGCGATCCTTGCTTTCTTGCCTGCCATGGCAATTGCACCCTTCACTATATTCTGTAACCGTTCTTCTTTAACGCCCTGCATAAACTGTCCGGCTTCTTTAGGATCAGCAGTGGATTTCCCATCATACATATCCAATGCAAGTACATTCACATCCTCACCCAAACCCCCATAGAATTTGTCTGACTCCATCTTAATATAATCATTCAGACCCCACCACTCCTGATATACAAACAGCCATTTATCTGACTTCTGCTTCGCTTTCACAAAATAAGCATTGGCATCTGTGCCGTCTGCCGTTTTGATTTTCACCATCTCCCCTTGCGCAGCATAGACGATGGGCAAAGGAGACAAATGCAATGCCTGAAAAGCAGGATCATTCGCAAAGGCAGCCATATCATCCGGAGCCGCCAAATCTGCAGGATGGCAGAGAATCGCTTCCCTCGTATGGCTTTCCTGAACGGGAGCAAAGAGCCGTCCCGTTGCTACCAACAATATTGTAAAAGCAGTAAAGAACAGTTTATACATCATGGTTTTACTTTTTCAATGTTTAAACACAAGTTATATCAATCGGTTCAATACCCGAAGATCACTTACCTGCTGGAAGCGGCACTGGTACCAGCATCTTCGCCTCCCAGGCCTCCAGTAATTTTTTCAGCTC
>JBEISY010000113.1:0-6056 GCA_040375175.1 Chitinophagaceae bacterium | reverse complement strand
CCGTTTTTAAGCAGAAATGCTCGAAATTTGCTAAATAAAGCCCAAAATCACGCTAAAATCATGAAAAACCCACTCTTTTCGGGCTCTTGGCCTACCTTCAAACTTCCACCTTCCAACTTCTCCCTTTGACAAAGAACCTTATCATATTGGCTTCCGGCGCCGGCTCAAACGCCCAGGCCATCATCGATTTTTTCCGGAACGATCCCTCCGTGAAGATCTCCCTGATCGCCTGCAACAAACCCCAGGCCGGCGTGCTCCGGATCGCCGAAAAAGAAGGTATCCCCACCCTGATTATCGAAAAAGAGCCGTTTTTCAGGGGTAATGCCTATGTGGAAGAGATCTCTGCCCACCACCCCACACTCATTATCCTGGCTGGCTTTTTATGGAAACTGCCCTCTGCCCTCATCAGCGCCTTTCCAGGTCAGATTATCAACATTCACCCCGCCCTACTTCCAAAATATGGCGGAAAGGGAATGTACGGCCACTACGTACACGAAGCCGTAAAAGAAGCAGGCGAATCCGAAACCGGCATCACCATACACCAGGTAGATGAAAAATACGACCATGGCACACATATCTTTCAGGCCGTCACATCTGTGTCGCCAGACGACACGCCGGAGACCATCGCCAAAAAAGTACACCAGCTGGAACACCAATTCTATCCCCGCGTGATCAGGGATATCCTGAACCAAACACCGCGCGGATGAAACACCTTTACGCTTTCACCTTTATCTTCTTCCTTATTCAACAGGCTAAAGCCCAGGATACATATATTTCCGGAACAGTCCTGGATTCGTCCCGGCGATTCATAGTGGCAGCCGTAAAAGTGACCAGCACCTCCGGCACCATCGTATATACAGATTCATCAGGATCCTACACCATCCTTGTCTCCAAATCTGACTCCATCAATTTCACCTATCGCAATAAATCCACCATTTGGTTCCCCGTCAGGGACATCAAATACGGATACCCTTTTGATGTGTCCCTGCAGGTGAGCATGGCCGATAAATACAAGATGCTGAAAGAAGTGATAGTAGTGAAAAAATCTTACCGCGAAGATTCCACTGAGTTCCGTAACAAATACAATAAAGTACTCGGTACTTCCCGGGGTGGCTTCCGCATCTCTGACGGCCCCTCCGCTGCTTTTGGCGGCACGCCGGGATTCGATCCCAACGAGATCATCAACATGTTCCGCTTCCGCAGAAACCGAAACCTCCGCATGTTGCAGAACCGGCTGATGAGTGAAGAACAAGAAAAATTCATCAATTACCGTTTCTCCAAGTCGCTCGTCAAACGAATCACCGGTTTGAAAGATGGCAGGGACCTGGAGACCTTCATGAAAGCGTGGCGACCAGATTACGAATTCACCGCGTATTCTACCGATCTGGAATTTCACACCTATATCCTCGAGGCCTATCGCGCCTGGCAAAAAGGACTGCTCCCGCAACGTATGCCGCTAGAGTAGAAATAGGTATATTGTTCACATGAAACAACTGCTCACCATCCTGTGCATGTGTTTGGTCTCTGCCTCCACTGCACAAACGGCAAAAACAATTTTGTCTCCTGCCACACCAGCCAGCGCAGGATTTTCTGAAGAAAGACTGAAACGCATCGATAAAAAAATACAGGATTGGATCGATGTCAAACTGGTGAATGGCGGCGTAGCGTTCATCGCCAGAGGTGGAGACATCGTCTATAACAAAGCCTTTGGCTTTGCAGATATGGAGAAAAAAATTCCGATGCGCACGGACCATATCTTCCGCATAGCCTCACAAACCAAGGCCATCACTTCCTTAGCCATTCTCATCCTCTTGGAAGAAGGCAAACTCACCCTTGAAGATCCGGTATCCAGATACATTCCTGAATTCGCGAAGCCACAAGTGGTCACCAAATTCAATCTGGCAGACACTACCTGGTCCAGCGAACCCGCGAAACGCGAGATCACCATCAAGGACCTCATCACCCATACTTCCGGTATCGGCTACGCGCAGATTGGTACACCCGAAGCACAGGCACTGTATAAAAAATATGGCATCACCGCAGGTCTTGGCGTAGGCGGACATTCATTGTCTACCGATATGCGCAAGCTTGGCAAGCTACCGCTCTTCTCCAACCCCGGAGAAAAATGGACCTATAGTCTGGGCGATGATGTGCTGGGCCTGGTAGTAGAAGTCATCAGCGGCATGAACCTGGAGCAATTCTTCCGCACAAAGATTTTTGATCCCCTCGGTATGAATGACACCTGGTTCTATCTGCCGAAAGATAAACACAGCAGGCTGGTGAAACTGTATGCACATGATTCAACAGGCATGAAGCCCTTCCCTGTGCAGGATGATATTCTTGGCGAAAAAGTATATGTGGATTTTCCCAATGAAAACCTTGGCTACTATTCCGGTGGCGGTGGACTCTCATCAACGGTGAAAGACTACGCGATTTTTCTGCAGATGTTGCTCAATGGCGGCACCTACAACAACAAGCAAATCCTCTCCCGTAATACCGTGCGCATGATGCTCAGCAACCAATTCAAAGAAGACCAGCCCGGTATGATTCCCTTCGGTCTCGGCTTTGGTATCAACACCTTGTATGGAAGCGCGGGCACACCAAAAAACGAAGGAACCTTTGAATGGGGCGGCGCCTTCGGCACACAATACTGGGTGGATCCCAAAGAAAAAATCGTGGCCCTACTCTATTTCAACAAACTACCCCTCGTTGCACCCACATCCCCTTCATTTGAAATCTTAACCTACCAAGCATTGATCAATGATTAAGCGTGTTGCCCTCTTCGCACTTCTCCCTTTATCTTCCACCTTTCTTATCAGCTGTGCTGCACACAAAACAGCAAAACTGCACCGCGAGGCAATAGTAGTGGATGCCCACAACGATTTCATCAGCAAGGCCATTCAAAATGGCTACTTGTTTGATGCCAACAACCTCGGCAAAACGCATTCCGATCTCGCCCGCATGAAAAAGGGTGGCCTGGATGTGCAGATCTTTTCCATCTGGTGTGACGCGCGGCCAGATGCTTATGCATTTGCCAACAGGGAGATCGATTCCCTTTATGCTTATGTCGCGCGCAATCCTTCCCGCATGAAGCTCGTCACCAATGGTGCGGAATTGGATGAAGCGATCAAAAACAAACAACTCGCCTCCATGATCGGCGTGGAAGGTGGACATATGATCGAGGATGATCTCTCCAAGCTAGAGGCCCTTGCCAAACGCGGCGCTCGCTACATGACTCTCACCTGGAACAACAGCACATCATGGGCAACATCAGCCGCAGATGAATACAACAATAAGATCCCAGAGGAAAAAAGAGGCCTCACAGATTTTGGTGTACAGGTGATTGAAAAGATGAATGAGCTGGGCGTGATGGTTGACCTCTCGCACGTAGGCGAAAAGACTTTCCTTGATGCCATTGCAACAACTACTAAACCCGTGATTGTATCACACAGCTGCGTCCACGCCCTCTGCCCTGTGGCCCGCAACCTCAAAGACTATCAGATCTCTGCCATTAAATTAAACAAGGGCGTCATCTGCCTGAACTTTTTCTCGGGATTTCTGGACAGCAGCTTTAACCGGAAGAATGCCACGTTCATGGCTAAACGAAAAGCAGAAGCCGATTCCATGCGCAATGCAGGTTTGCAGCAGTTCTTCATCGAAGATCATCTCTTTGAAAAATACAAGAGCGAAACCGAAGCACTTCGTGTACCCATGGAGGTCCTGATGGAACATATTGATTACATCGTGAAAAGAATTGGCGTGGATCACGTGGGGCTGGGGTCAGACTTCGACGGTATCAACTCTGCACCGCAACAACTCAACGGCGTACAGGACTTTCCAAAGATCACGGCAGCATTAAAAAAACGAGGTTATTCCAATGAAGACATTAAAAAAATCCTTGGCGGTAATGTGATCCGGGTATTCAAAGCCAACCTTAATTAATTGATTAAAATGTCATCCGGCGTTGCACCCCATGAACGATTGCTTTCCCTCGATGTATTCAGGGGCATCATCATGGTGTTGCTGACCTTGGAGAGCACGGGACTATATGAGCATCTGCATTCCGCAAGCCAGGGAAAGGTCACGGAAAACCTGCTGATCCAGTTTTTCCATCATCCATGGAACGGCCTGCGGTTCTGGGACCTGATACAACCTGGATTTATGTTCATCGCCGGAACGGCCATGGCCTACTCGTTAGACAAACAGTTCCGGGCAGGTGTATCCTGGGGACAAGTGTTCAGGAAAGTACTCAAACGTTCCTGGTGGTTGTTCTTCTGGGGCGTGCTGGACTATGCCGTACAATCTGACGGCAGCCTTGCTTTTAAACTCTGGGATGTACTCACGCAACTGTCATTTACGATATTTCTTGCGGGGACTTCTTTTGTGATGATGCACAGTTGTAACAAAAACAATTTCCTGATCGGGATCTAACGTATATATAATGGTGTAAGGATATTTCTTCAGGCCCAACTCATAAAAATTCTTGTACTCATTGCGCCAGCGGGTAGGATGATCGCAGATAAGGTCTAAGGTTTCATCCATTGCACTGATAAAGTTTTCAGTGGCTCGCAGGCTTCGATCAAGATACCACAGGATCGCCTCTTCATACTCCTGTTGCGCCCGCTCATCCAGGATGTAACTATAACTCATTTGCCCCTGGCAGACTTTAACAACTTGGCTACCCGTCTCTTACTCTGCTGAGCCGTCACTGGCTTGGATTTTCCACTTTTATAAGCAGTGTAACGGCTGTCCAGTTCTGATTTAAGTTCATCACTGTACACTACTGCACTTTCCTTGATCTCATTCTTTACACTAGCATAGATGGCTTTCACTTTCTTATCATCAGCCACTTCCAGGTAACTGTGAAGCTCTTGCCTTATCGCTGCGGTTTTCATAATAATGCCCATTTATACAAATTTAATTTTTTCATTCCATAACTAAAACTCCCTTTTATTAAGCCTTGATTTGGCTGTATATTCGGAGTAAACAGACACTCAAGACAGACAACTGGCATTATAGATATAATTCAAACAAACGAACATTACTTGGGTAAGTCTATGAATAAAGATAAATTCTCCTCGTCATATAAAAATACAATTCATGCGCTATCTGTTGATCTGTTGTTTGTTGATTACTGCTTCTTTTAGTACATACGCCCAGCAATACTTCCCGGACGCTACCTGGGAAACGAAGACGCCTACCGCCATAGGGCTTAAAGCCAACTGGATCGACAGTGCCGTGCAGTTTGCCATTCGCAATGAAGTGAAGATTGAAACAGACTTGCGCATTGCCAATATGAAGGCCTATGCCAACGAACCCGGATACAAGATGATCGGACCCATGAAAGATCGGGGAAAACCCGCGGGCCTCATCATAAAGAACGGCTATGTAGTTGCTCAATGGGGTGATGTGGATAGGGTTGATATGACCTTCAGTGTAACAAAGAGCTATCTATCAACCGTTGCCGGACTGGCTATCGACGATAAACTCATCAACAACATTGATGAGCCCGTTCGCAATTACATCTGGGACGATAAATTCGCCAGTCCGCACAACAGCAAGATCACGTGGCGGCATTTGCTGACGCAGTCGTCCGACTGGAGCGGCTGTTTGTTTGATCTCTGCGACTGGGCAGACAGGCCGCCAAAAGAAGGCACTGTTGACGATTGGAAAGCGCGTAAGCTCAATGAACCGGGTACGGTGTACGAATAAAATGATGTACGGGTGAACCTCTTGAGTTACGCGCTCCTGCAAGTGTATCGCAAGCCATTGCCACAGGTTTTGAAAGAAAAACTCATGGATCCCATCGGCGCATCAACCACCTGGCGTTGGTATGGCTATGATAATACCTTTATAACCCTGGACGGCCTCTCCATGCAATCCGTCAGCGGCGGCGGGCACCATGGCGGTGGGATCTTTATCAACAGCTGGGACCAGGCACGCTTTGGATTACTGTTTCGCAGAAAAGGAAATTGGAAAGGAAAGCAATTGATTGCCGAAAACTGGACAAAAATGGTGCGTCAGCCATCCGCAGCTTTCGCATCTTATGGATTGCT
>JBEISY010000444.1:0-2088 GCA_040375175.1 Chitinophagaceae bacterium | reverse complement strand
TGACACGGGAAAATTGTATTATTCCCGATGGGATATTGACAAGCAGTACATCGATCCGGCGGCGCTTGCGGAGGCTGATTATATCGTGCATCTCGCTGGTGCAGGTGTTGCCGAAAAACGGTGGACCGAAAGCCGAAAGCGCGAGATCCTGGAAAGCCGGGTGCGGTCCTGTGAATTCATCGTGAAAGCCTTAAAAGAGAATCCCAATAAAGTCAGAGCCGTCGTCAGTTCTTCTGCCATAGGATGGTATGGTGCAGACAATGGGAGACCCTTTGTAGAAACAGATCCGCACAGCCATGATTTCCTTGGGGAGACCTGTGCCGCCTGGGAGAAATCCATTGCAGGTGTTGCTGAACTCGGGAAGCGTCTCGTGATCCTCCGCACAGGCATCGTGATCAGCAATGAAGGTGGTGCATTAGCAGAGTTCAGAAAGCCGATGCGCACCGGAGTGGCCACTATCCTCGGCAGCGGCAACCAGGTCATCAGCTGGATCCACATAGAAGATCTATGCAGGCTCTACATGTATGCTATTGATGAAAAGGAAATGAGCGGTGTGTTCAACGCCGTGGCACCCAACCCGGCTACCAATCGGGAGCTTACCAATATTTTAGCAGAACGTGTAACCAACGGGCGTGCCATCACCATGAAGGTTCCTGAGTTTGCGCTTAAAATCGCACTCGGTGAAATGAGTGTGGAAGTCCTCAAAAGTGCCACCGTTTCTTCCGCTAAAGTACAATCCACAGGATTCCAGTTCATCTATCCCCGGTTGCAACGGGCGATAGAGAGTTTGTATTAAATAAGGTCTTTCACTGACCAGCCATCTTCAGACTTTAAACAACTTGTTAAAACCAATCAACGGTAAGCGGGCAGATGTGGATTTACCTCTGGTTTGCATCTAACCCGGACCATGATTAACGAAAGCCTCAAACTCGCATTCTTTCTGATAGCCTTCATTGCTTGTAATGCAACTGCAAGAGAGGAGTCATCTGCGAACAGATCCATAGCAGCAGCAGTACCATACGTTGATCACCTCCATCGTACTAATCAAGTTGAAGAGGCGAGGGCTTTCGCAGGTCAGAAAAAAATCCGGCAAGATTATTTTCTCCTCTTTGATCTTCGCATTCACTCCGGAAGGAAAAGGCTTTTCCTGGTAGATCTGCGGAGCGGGGAAGCGATTGACAGTTTTATGGTAGCGCATGGTGCGGGCGCTAATCCATGGGGTAGGGATTTTACAAAAGATAAACCGCAGACGAGCAATACTGTGAACAGCCACCTGACGTCAACAGGAAAGTATTTGGTGGGCAACCGCGATTACAGCAGCTGGGGGATTAACGTAAAGTACTGGCTGTATGGTCAGGATTCCACCAACAGCAATGCGGTGAAAAGGGTAGTGGTGTTGCACTCCTGGGATCATACCCCTGACGAAGAAGTGTATCCCGATGGCACGCCGGAGAGTTGGGGATGTCCCGCAGTCTCAGACCGTACCATGAAAAAACTGGACGAGCTGTTAGGCTCGTCCAATAAAAAAATGTTGCTATGGATCGTTAACTAGTTTTTCTTCGTTGGCGTTGTCACCTTAGATGGCGGAAGCGGTTTTGATCCGGTGAACAAGGTTGAATTCACCTGTGCGGGATTACCCATATACACCCAACTCATCTTCGTGAAATATTTGCGGAAGGCGTCATTCACTTTTGCAGTGGTAAGGCCCGCCAGTTCATTCTTCATCGTGTTGGCCCGGCGCCAGTCGCCAAACAATACTTCATTGGCTGCATAGGTAGCGGCTTGCGCGCCATTGGTTTCCTGACGATAGTAGATCCTTGTAGAATAAGTATTGATCTCGTTCTTTACTTCTTCATTGTTGAAGCCTTCCTTTTTTATTTTATCTACAAGACCATTGAATACATTGATATACTTATTGGGCTCTGTGGTGGAAACGCTCACATTGGTAACGGATGTACTGTTGCCTTCAAAATAGGCGCCCGGTGCATACGACAAACCATTTTTTGAACGTACTTCAAGGAAGTGGCGATCTGCAAAAATGTTCATCGCCACACGGTAAGCCAGATAGTCTGGTGTGCCTGGCAAGGG